>JAYVLW010000982.1:0-3207 GCA_043759315.1 Myxococcales bacterium | reverse complement strand
CCGCGTTCGACGGGCCCGTTTCTGCCGCGGGTCTGGTCCGAGGGACGAGTGTCTCGAGCTCGGCATTGCGCGCGCGGAGCTCGGCGGCCTCCGCCTCGGCTTCGTCGGCGCGCTCCTTCTCGACCGCGGCCTCGTGCTGCAGCGCATCGACGCGCGCCTGGGCAGCCTCGAGGTCATCCCGGTACATCACCGGATCATGGCATGCGCAGAACGATCGCGTCGTGGAATGGTGGATCGAGCCGGCCGACGCGCTCGCCGAAGGTCGCTTCCACGTGACCCCCGTCGCGATTCGTGAACCAATCGCCGCGGGTCGGGACCACACGATCGGGGCGGCACACCGTCGCCTCGCCGTTGACATCCGTGATCACCGGTGTGGTCGCGTACAGCTCGTACGTCGGCACCATGCTCGGCATGTTCGTCGACTGGCGCTGGTGTGCGGTCACCGAAGCACCCGGCACCGGGGCGCGCTTCCCATCGACGACGCGGACGGTGACCGTCGCCGGGCACGTCCCGGACGCCTCGGGCGGTGCGTTGGCGATGTGGCCGTTCCGTCGCGTGACCTGAAGGCGTACCGGTGCGGAGCAGCCGACGACCGCGACCAGCACGAGGGCTCTCATGCGGATCGGACCGCGGTCACGTGGAGTGGGTTGCCTGCTCGTACACGAGCCCCCAGCGGATGCCCCGATCGCACGTGATCAGCGCGGGCGCGTCGATGCGGTGCAGAATGCGGGCGTAGATCGCGACACCGCCCGCGATCACATCCGCGCGCTGCGGCTCGATGCCGCGCGTGGCGCGCCGCTGCGCCACCGTCTGGGTCAACATCCGCGCGAGCTGCGCGTCGACGGCCATCGGCGACACGCGCACACCGGTCACTTTGTCGGGATCGTGGCGCGTCAGGCCCTTGGCGATCGCTGCGATCGTGGTCGCGGTGCCGGCGGTGCCGACCACGATGACCTCGCGCGGGAGGTCGAGGGTGGCGAGGTGCATGTCGATCTCGGCGACGAGGGCACGCACCTCCTCGGGCCTCGGCGGATCGGATCGGAGGTGGCGCTCCGTGAGCCGGACCGCACCGATCGGGAGGCTGACCGCGGAGACCACGCGGGTGCCATCCGTGGTGATCACCTCGGTCGATCCGCCTCCGACATCGACCACGACGTACGGCGTGCCGGCGAGCTCCGGGAACGTGCGCGCGACGGCCGTGAACGCGAGGTTGGCCTCGCGTTCGCCGGCGATCACCTCGATCAGCGCGCCGAGGATGTCCTGCGCCGGGCCGATGAACGCGGCGCTGTTCGTTGCCTCGCGGAGCGCCTGCGTGGCGACGATCACCGGCGGCCCCGCGCGATGCTCGTCGACCACTCCGCGGTACTCGCGGCAGATCTCGAGGCCGCGCGCGATCGCCTCCTCGGAGAGTCTCCCGCTGGCATCCAGACCTTGCCCGAGTCTGCCGAACCGGCACAGATCGGCGAGCGGCCGCAGCTGCGCGTCCACGACGAGCAGAAGGAGCGTGTTCGTGCCGATATCGATGACGGCCGTCGCCACCCGCGCATCCTACGCCAGCCGCGAGGCTCGCTCGCCCCCTTGAGGGCCAGGCAACGCCGCAAGCACTCGATCGGTCTCAGCGAAGTGCGCTCGGTGCTCGTCGCATGCCTGCTCGCCGCGGGAGTGGCGCACGCGGACGAGCCCACGTCAGTTCACGAGTCCTCGCTCCTCGAAAAAGGAACCGAGCCGCTGCTCCACCTCGAGCCGCTCGGGTTGCCGTCGGCCGGTGGCCACGGCCACGTCGAGGACCTGCGCGAGCGCACGATGATGCAGATCGGCGACCACGCGTGGGCGGAGCTCGAGGGGGTTCACTGGACGAACCAGGGACCCGACCGTCGGTTCACCACGGATCTGACCACGCCGGAGCGCGGCTGGACCGCATCGCTGCGCCTGTCGCACGACTTCGGGCCGTTCGAGGCGAGCGTGCTCGGGCGCGTGGGCGAGATCGATTCGCAGCACGCACAGCTCGGCGCGCAGCTCGCCGACAGCCGCAGCCGGTACACGCGGGCGCGCTACTACGACATCGCGTTCACGATCGGGACGTCGAAGAAGCTGTCGCGCTGGAAGACCGCGTGGTTCGCGCTGACCATCGGCCATCGTGCATGGATCGGCCAGCCACCCGGCGACGAGCAGGACGCGACGCAGGTCATGCTCTCGATCGGGACCACGTTCAAGTAGCGTCGGGGGCGGCGAGCTGCCGTCGACGCCCCGCTCTCAGAGACCGAGCTGCTTGGCCACGATGACCTTCATGATCTCGTTCGTGCCTGCGTAGATGCGCTGCACGCGCGCGTCCATGAAGGCGCGGGTCACGGCGTACTCGGTCATGTACCCGTAGCCGCCGAAGAACTGCAGACAGGTGTCGATGACCTCCTGGGCCATGTCCGTGGTCCAGAACTTCGCCATCGAGCACTCCTTCACGAGGTACTTACCCGCGACGTGCTCGGCGACAACCTTGTCGACGTACGCGCGGCCGACCTCGACCTTCGCGAGACACTCGACCAGCTTGAACTGCGTGTTCTGGAACTTGCTGATCGGCTTGCCGAACGCCTTGCGCTCCTTCGTGTACACGATCGTATCGGCGAGTACCTGCTCCGCTCCGCTGACCGCCCCGATCGCCACGCACAGGCGCTCCTGCTGCAGCTTCTGCATCATCATCATGAAACCGGCGCCCTCGGCGCCGAGGAGGTTGGCCTTCGGGATCCGGCAGTCCTCGAAGAACAGCTCCGAGGTGTCCTGCGAGGCCATCCCCATCTTGTGGAGGCGCTTGCCCTTCTGGAAGCCCTTGCGGTTCGCCTCCACGATGAACAGCGAGATGCCCTTGTGCGCATTGGCGGGATCCGGATCCGTCTTGGCCGCGACCACGACCACATCGCACAGCTGGCCGTTCGAGATGAACGTCTTCGCGCCGTTGATCACCCAGTCGTCGCCGTCCTTCACCGCCGACGTGGTCAGCCCCGCGAGGTCGGAACCCGTCCCCGGCTCGGTCATGCCGAGCGCCGTCACGATCTCGCCGGAGGCGCAGCCGGGCAGCAGGCGCTGCTTCTGCTCCTCGTTACCGAACGAGTAGAGGTACGGGACGATGATGTCCGAGTGGAGCGACATCGCGAACCCGCTCTCGTAGGCGACGGCGAGCTCCTCCATCACGATCATCGAGCAGATGAAGTCCGC
>JAYVLW010000981.1:0-4138 GCA_043759315.1 Myxococcales bacterium | reverse complement strand
AGACACCACCCGAGCGTCGCGTCGAGATCGCGAGCTTGCTGAAGCAGATCTACTAAGTGCTCGCGGATGCCACCGTTGATGGCGGTCAGTACTCGCCCTTGTCGATCTCGGTGAGCACCTGCGCCGTGTCATTCGCGACACGCTGCGAGATCGCGGGTTTGTCGAGTAACCAGCCCAGCGCGCGCAATGACCGATCGTTGGTCGCCGACATCCCCCTCGCGATCGAGAGATCGTACGTCGACGTGAACAGCTCCGGGAGCGTCGCCGCATCGATGCCCGCGATCTGAGCCCGATGCGCGAGCAGAAACGTCGACACGTGACAGCCGACGCACTGCTCGGTGTCCGCGCCCTGGAGCGTGGGATTGAGCGCCTCGGCGAGCGCACCGACCGCTTGTCTCTGTGGGCCTGCCGCCGCCGCCGTGAAGAGCCGGCCGTCGAGCGCCAGCGTCATCCCCAGCGGTGAATCTGCGACGGGCGTCACCTCGTAGCTCGGGACCGCACCGACGAGGATCGCGACCTGCTGCGCGACATCGATCGACGGGATCATCATGTCGACATAGACGGTGCCGCGCAGCTCGACGCCGCGGAATGCCCAGTTGAGGGACGCGGAGATGGCTTTTTGCGCGAACAAGGTCAGGCGCGTCAGCTTGGTGGCCGAGGCGTAGCGGAGCACAAGTGCGCGCAGCTGGGTCACGTACGCGGGCCTGGTGATCGCGGTCGACACCGCGAGTGGCGACGCTGGATCCGTCCCGCCGATCGCTGCGAGCTCGCGGAGCTCGCCGATCACCGATGCGAGATCCGCCGCCGGGATCGGGAAGAACGCATGGAGTGCGACATCGGCCGCCTGGGTGCGTCCCATGCCGGGGAGCATCGGCTGGAACACCAGGCGCACGCGGCCGTCTGCACCAGCGGGGCACGGGCCGGCCTGCGTTCGGTCGCAGAGATCGAACCGAACGGCGACCACATGGAAGGCCTCGTACGGATCGAGGACGTCGCCCGGAGTCGAGACGACGCGCGTGAACAGGGACCGTGGCACCAGGTCACCACCGTCGGCCATCGCGAGCAGCGTCGGGGTGCTCGTCGTCGCTGGCAACGGCAGCAGCATCGTGACGTCGTTCATGCCGAGGCGCCCGGTGGTGAACGCGGCATCCGGCGGCGGCTCGGCCGGTGATTCGCACGCGACGAGCATCATGGCGAGCACCAGCCTCTGCATCGGGCGAAGCTAGCACCCGGTGCTGGAGCTCTTGCCCGAGAATCTGGGCCTGGCGCCGATGGTCATTGTTCTGTCGCGAACTGCCCGACCGCGACCAAGTGCGCTGTCGTGCGCGTTGCCGGAACGGGGCCCTTGGTGAACGCGCATGGGTTCGGCCATCATGGCCGGCGATGACGAACCTCCGAGCCGGTGTCCTGATCTCGGCGCTCCTTGCCTCCGCCACGGCCTCCGCGCAACCCAGCGGCGCGGACGCAGACGGGGCGCAGGTCACGGCGATCTATCCGGACGTCGAGAAGCTGTACATCGACCTGCACCAGAATCCCGAGATCGCCTTTCACGAGCAGCGCACGGCGGCGACGCTCGCGGCGCGGGTCAAGGCGCTGGGGTACGACGTCACGACCGGGGTCGGGGGCACCGGGATCGTTGCGATCCTGAAGAACGGGCCCGGCCCCGTCGTGATGCTACGTACCGAGCTCGACGCGCTGCCGATGGAGGAGAAGACCGGCTTGCCGTTCGCGAGCACGGTGAAGACGAAGACGGACGCCGGCGACACCGTGTCCGTTGGCCACATGTGCGGCCACGATCTGCACATGGCCGCGTGGGCAGGTACGGCCGAGCTCATGGCGAAGAATCGCAAGCGCTGGAGCGGAACGCTGATGCTCGTCGGGCAGCCTGCCGAGGAGACCATCTCCGGTGCGAGCGCGATGCTTCGCGACGGCCTGTTCACGCGGTTCCCGAAGCCCGATCACGCGCTCGGCATGCACGTCGACGGGACCCTGCCGGCTGGCGTCATCGGCTTCCACGCTGGCTTCTTCCGCGCCGCCTCGACCAGCCTCGACATGACCGTGTTCGGCAAGGGCGGTCATGGCGCGTATCCGCACGA
Source organism: Myxococcales bacterium (assembly GCA_043759315.1). Lineage (GTDB taxonomy): Bacteria > Myxococcota_A > Polyangia > Haliangiales > Haliangiaceae > JABFXX01. Next base: position 2,042 of record JAYVLW010000981.1, on the reverse strand, counting down.
CACGATCGATCCGGTCGTGCTCGCCGCGCGCATCATCCTCGTACTGCAGACGATCGTGTCGCGCGAGACCAATCCGCTCGACCCCGCGGTGATCACCGTCGGAAGCATCCACGGCGGCTCCGCGCCGAACATCATTCCTGATGAGGTGAAGCTGCAGCTCACCGTCCGCTCGCTCGACCCACAGGTCCACAAGCGCCTGCTCGCCGCGATCCGGCGCGAGGCGACCGGCGAAGCGGTCGCGGCGAACGCGCCGAAGGAGCCGCTGGTCGAGACCAAGGCCAGCACCGACTCCGTGTACAACGATCCCGCGCTGACCAAGCGCGTCGTTGCAACCGCGCGCGCCGCGCTCGGAGCCGCCAGGGTCGTCGAGATGACCGCGGTGATGGGCGGAGAAGACTTCTCGCAATTCGGACTCGCCGGCGTGCACTCTGTGCTCCTTCACGTCGGAGCCGTGGACGCGGCGAAGCTCGAGGCGTCCCGCAAGAACGGTGTGCCGGTACCGGGCGTGCACTCGCCGCTGTGGGCGCCGGTGCGCGAGCCGACGTTGAAGGCGGCGATCCGCGCGGAGATGGCGATTCTCATGGATCTGCTGAAGCGCCGTTGACGCGCAGCCGACCTTCTGGACCCGCCATGGATGTCCAGGCACGCCGATGACGCACGTGTAGGAGAGGAACTCTCGCCAGGAGATCTCCGCGAACTCGCCATCCGGACGCAATGGAACGGCCGCTCCCGGTTACCATGGAAGGGATGGCTTCGAGATCCGATCGCGTGACGGGCGAGGCCGTCGGGCTGGCGAGCCACAGGATCGACCGTGTGTTCGCGCCTCGCAAGGCGGCGCCGCGCGAGCCCACGCAGGCGACGCCGCCGGTGAGTCGACGGTCCGCGTCGCAGGCGGAAGGATCCGAGACCGAGCTCGTGCTCCGCCGCCAGCTCGCGCGCGTGATGCACCAGCTCGCGGAGTCGCAGGAGCGGCTCGCGGATAAGGACGACGAGCTGACCACGCTGGTCGAGCAGCGAGTCACGATGGCGGCGGCCTTTCGCGCACTGGTCTCGAAGCATCGCACCGCGCCCGACGAGGCGGAGCTCGCGCTCCCCGATCCGCAACACGAGCTGCGCCGCGAGCTCGCGGAGCTCCAGCAACGCTTCGACCGGCTGGCTGCCGAGCACCGATCGACCGCGGCCCAGCTCACGGTGGCCACCACCGCGACCGAGGCCCTCATCCGCGAGCACCGGTTGCTTCACGAGCGGCTCGACAGGCGCGGCGCCGAGGGGCACCGCCGCGAGCGCGCCGAGATTCACGCATCGTCGATCGCGGCGCCGGATGCCATCGGCCACGAGGATGATGGGGAGCTGAACCAAGACCAGCTTCGCGCGCTCTACGGCGATGACTAGCTCGGTCCCGGCGCGCGCGCGCTCGAGGAACCAGTAGACGCCGCGATCCTCGATCTGCGTGAACCCGAGGCGCTCGTAGAGGCGGAGCGCCGGGTTGTGCTTCTCGACGTGGACGGATCTCCGACGGGACCCGCCGCACGTAGAGCCGTCCGATCGGCTCGCCATCGAGCTCGATCACGTCGAGCTTGGTGTGATCGTACGCGGCATGGTGACGGTGCTGCGCGGCGAACTGGTGCGCGATGAACGCGGCCTTCTGCGCGTCATCCCACGGTACGGTCGCGAGTTCGTCCTCGCGCGTGGTGCGATACAGCGCGGTCAGAAACGGGTGGTCCGCCTCCGTCAGCGGACGGAGCGTCACCGCCATCGGCTACGTGCGCGGCGGGAAGACGCCCTGGAGCGCGAGAAGTCGACGCAGAGGTAGGGCTGAAACGCTCTACGACGGCTTGCCGGTCGAGGCCGGGTTCTTCGTGCCGAATGCCTGGTGACGCTTCCCAGATGTCGCAGCCGACATTGCCACCCGAACCACCCGGGCGATCGGATCCAGCTCCAGGGCGGAATGGCACCGGTCACGTCGCCGAGCGCGTAACCGAACGGCGGACGACGCATCCAACGTGCATGGAGATTGCCCCGGGCTTCCGTCGGTCGCAGCT
>JAYVLW010000980.1:0-8549 GCA_043759315.1 Myxococcales bacterium | reverse complement strand
CTGACCGAGCGCCGGCGTCGCGCCGTGCGCCCGGGCTCGGTCGGCTCAGCTCGCCGGAGCGGCCCGAAGAGCTCGTCGACGGAGAGCCCATCAACCGAGGCCGTGGCGGCGGCTCCGAAAGTACGCGAGCAGCTTCGTCAACAGCGTCGCGCCAGCGAACCCCAGGAGCAGCGACGTCTTCCACTCCCCCTGGCCGAACAGCGGACTCGCGCTGTAGCAGCTCTTCGTCGTCGACCACCACGTCCCGACGAACCCCTCGCCCGCCTCGATCCGCTCCTTGTCGGCGGCCGACGGTGAGTCCCCGCTGGCGTCGCCGATCGGTGTGTCGCGGAACGACGCCAGGCTGCACTTCGCGACCGGGACGAGCAGCCAGATCACCATCACGATGGTGCCGAGCAAGCACCAGCGCGAGAGCCTGCGCCAGTCCAGGTCGAACCCTTGCCCGGGACGTCCCATGTGGCCAGTGTCCCACACCCATGGGCCTTGCCCGACGAGAATGTCGGGAATGCCCGCGCGCCGGTGGCGACCGCGGGCCGCGGGACTGATCAGTCGGCGCCGTCGGCGTCGAGCCGCTCGATGTGGATGTTCTTGTCCTTCGCATCCGGCTTGCGCGCGGACTCCGCGAACCGCTCCGCGGCATCGGCCGAGATCTCGACCCGGGTCTCTCGCGCGAGGATCTGGATCTTGCCGATCGACGCCTTCGTGATCCCGCCGCGGCGGCAGAGCAATGGGATGATCCATTTCGGATCGGCGTTCTTCGCGCGCCCGACGTTGACCGTGAACCACACGGCGTTCCCGGCCTGCGTGCTCGGCTCGTCGGAGGCGTCGCGGCGACCGCGGCGATCCGGCGGCGGGGTCCGGCGATCCTGCGGCACAGGCTCGGTCCGATGCCGGCGATCGTCGCCGCCGTCGCCACGGCGCTCGGCCGGTGCGGGATGGTCGTGGCGCTCGGGCGTGCGCTCGTGTGCGCGCTCGGGTGCACGCTCGGCGCGCGGCGCCGGGCGGGTCTGGATCGGGGGCCGCGAGTTCGGGGTGGTCGGAGCGCGGGGCCGCAGCGAGTGCGGGATCGTCAGCTCCTCGGGCGCGGGGCGAGCCTGGCGGCGCTGGTTGACGAGCGCGGCGACCAGGTCCTCGGGGGATCTGTCGGCGAGCAGCGTGCGCGCGACCTCGCGGTCGTCATCGGTCGGATTCTCGACGAGCTCGCGGATCTCGAGGACGAGCTGATCCTGATCGCGGATCCGGATGTCCTCGGCGCTCGGGGGCAGCTTCCACACCGGATCGATCCGCGCGGCGTGGAACATGCGCTCGACGAACCGGCGGGCCTGCTCGGTGACCACGACGACCGCGGTGCCCTTCTTGCCCGCGCGACCGGTGCGACCGCTGCGGTGGACGAGCACCTCGCGGTTCTGCGGCAGGTCCGCGTGGATCACCACGCCGAGGTCCGGCAGGTCGAGGCCGCGCGCGGCGACATCGGTGGCAACGCACACCTTCGCGCGGCCGTCGCGCAGCGCCTGGAGCGCCTGGTTGCGCTCGCGCTGCGAGAGCTCGCCGGAGAGCGACGCGACCGAGAACCCGCGCTCGTTGAGGTTCGCGGCGAGGCGCGTGACACCGTCGCGCGTGTTGCAGAACACGAGCGAGCCGCCGGTGCTGTGGTAGCGGAGCAGATTCACGACGGCGAGGTCGCGTTCGCGCGAGATGATCGTCACGGCGACGTACTCGATGTCGCGGTGCTTCTCGCCCTCGGTCGACGTCGCGAGGCGCAGCGCGTTCTTCTGGAAGCGCTTCGCGAGGGTGGCGATGTCCTTCGGGATCGTCGCCGAGAACATCAGCGTTCGGCGCTCGGGCGGAGCGGCCGAGAGCAGGCGCTCGAGATCCTCGCGGAACCCCATGTCGAGCATCTCGTCGGCCTCGTCGAGGACCACGGCCTCGAGCTTCGCGAGCACGAGCGCGCCGCGATCGAGGTGATCGCAGAGCCGGCCCGGCGTGCCGACGACGATGTGCACGCCGCGCGACAGCGCATCGCGCTCGCGTCGGGGATCCATGCCGCCCACGCATGTGGTGATCCGCGCGCCGGTCTCGGCGTACAGCCAGCTCAGCTCGCGGTGGACCTGGATCGCGAGCTCGCGCGTCGGCGCGACGATCAACGCGCGCGGTGCACCGGCGGCCCCCAGGCGCTCCGTCTCGCCGAGCAGGCGCTTCGCGAGTGCGAGCCCGAACGCGACCGTCTTGCCGGAGCCCGTCTGCGCGGACACCAGGAGGTCGCGGTCCTCCGTCTCGGTGGCCATGACCGCCGCCTGGACGGGCGTGGGCTCCGCGTAGGACTTGGCGGCGAGGGCTCGACGGAGAGATGGGTGCGCGAACGAGAAGGACATCAGGGGGGCGCGGACCCTAGTCGGTTACTCCCGGATCCGCAATGACTCAGGTTGGGGCGGCCGGGAGCAACTGGCGCAAGTGCCATGCCTGCGTGACCAAAGCGAGCCGCGCGCTCCGGCTCGAGCGCGCCATCGATGCGGCATGAAAGCCTGCTACGACCACGGTGGCGAGCGTGGCACCCACCACGAGCGCGAACGTGGGAGCGCCCGCGATCACGAGCGCGCCGGCGTGGCTGAGCAGGCCGCCGTCCCGCAGCTCCCAGGTCATGGTGAGCAACCCGCGCGCTTCGAGGACGAGCGGGATCATGAAGCTGGCGACCATGATCAGGATCAGCACCCACGAGCGCTGGATGAACGCCGGATACGCCATCACCGACATCGTGACCACGCAGGTCAGGGCAGGCACGAACGTGAACGGGCCGGCCATCCGGCTGAGCAGCGCCAGCAACACGGCGTTCGCGATCGCGTAGCAGAACATTTCCACGAACGAGCGCTCGGGCTTCTTGCGGATCGTCCACGCGGCGCCGGCGAGCAGCAGCGCCGCGCCGAACACGGCGAGCACCTCGGGCCACTTGCGGATGCCGTTCCAGGCCGCGATCGGGAGGAACGAGGCGATCGCGAGGTACGCGACGATCGCGGTGCGCGCGTGGCGCCGCACACCATCCGCGTCCGCCTCGCGCAGCGCCGCCACGAGCTCCTTCGGGGGCACCTTCGGCGGCTCGAGCACGAGCGTGGAGATCAGCTCCGCCGCACCGCCGAGCTCTGGATCGAGCGCGAGCGCCCGACCGGCCGATTGCATCGCCTCGGCCCGCTTCCCCACGCCGAGCGCGGCGTGCGCGCGGAACAGCTGCTCGTGGGCCAGGCCCTTGCGGCGCGCGAGATCGCGATCTCCGTCGAGGTACGCCTGCACGCGCTCGGCGATCTGCCGCGCGCTCGGACGCGACGTCGCGTCCATCGCGAGCGCCTGCGAGGTCAGTGCATCGAGCTCCGGCGGGATCGCGAGATCGGGAAACCGCTGCGCCGGCGACACCACCGTCGTCGCGTTGAGCGTGCTGGCGATCGCCGCCTGCGATTGCCGCGGGTGCACCGGCTGCTTCGTGAGGATCTCGAACAGCAGCGAGCCGAGGGCGTAGACGTCGACGGGGCGGCCGACCTCGCCCGCGGAGTGCAGCTGCTCCGGCGCGATGTACCCGGGGGTGCCGAGCAGCTGGCTCGGTTCGCCATTGCCATCGAGGCTGTCGAGATCCGTGGTCACCACCTCGGTCACCGCATCGCTGAACACGCGTGCGAGGCCCCAGTCGAGCACGTAGACCTCGCCGTAGTCGCCGAGCATGATGTTCGACGGCTTGAGATCGCGATGCACGACGCCGCGCTGGTGGGCGAACTCGACCGCGAGGCAGACCTCGGCGAACGCGCGCAACAGGCGCTGGCTCCCCGGCTGCTCCGAGGGCAACTGCTCGCGCAGCGTGCGCCCCGTCAGTCGCTTCATCGTGAAGTACGGCCGACCGAGCTGGTCCTTGCCGAGCTCGTGCACGGGCACGATCGCGGGGTGCTCGAGGCGGGCCTGGATCCGCGCCTCGCGGAGAAACCGATTGATCTCGATCGTGGTGGGGGCGTCGGCGCTCAGGCGCTTGAGCGCGACGTCGCGGCCGATCCGTCGGTCGTGCGCGGTGACAACCTCGCCCATGCCTCCCTTGCCGATGACCTCGCCCATCGCGTACGCCGTCACGCCGGTGATCGGTGGATCGAACCCAGGATCCACCGGCTGACTGTCGGCGCGCCCACGGACCACGGTGTACGGCTCGTCCCCATCCGACCGCTTCATAGATCCCATCGTACGGGAATCCGCGGGCTTGCCGGGGCGTTGCAGGCGCTGGTGTTCCGCCGTGGTAGGACCACGGCGTGGCGCCGCCGCTGACCCGCAAGACCGCGCAGATCGCGCTGCAGAGCGATGGAACGGCGCGGATCGCGGTGGTCGCGGACACGCACTCGCAGCCGCACGCGCGCACGGCGGAGCACCTGGCGGCGTTGAAGCCGGATGCGATCCTGCACGCCGGTGATATCGGCGATCTCGCGGTCCTCGACGATCTGCGCGCGATCGCGCCGCTGTACGCGGTGCGCGGCAACATCGATACGCGGGCCCACGAGCTGCCGGAAGTGCTGACGCTCGAGCTCGAGGGCGGCGGGCAGACGTTGCGCATGCTGATGACGCACATCGCGGTCTACGGACCGAGGATCCGCGCCGACGTCGCGAAGCTCGCCCGCGCCGACAAGGCGCAGCTGATCGTGTGCGGGCACTCGCACGTACCGTTCATCGGCGTCGACAAGGGGCTGACGGTGTTCAACCCGGGCTCGATCGGGCCACGGCGGTTCCAGCTCCCGATCGTGTTCGGCACGATCGACATCACCCCGAAGGGCGTGAAGCTCGCGCACGTCAACTGCGAGACCGGCGCGCCGTGGAGCCCGCCGTAGTAGGCTCAGACCATGGGTGAGATGGACGACGTCGATGCGTTCGCCCGGTCGAACCGCCGCAGGCGCCAGATCCGGCTCACCATCCTCGGCCTGCTCTGCGCGTCGCCGTTTCTGTGGCTGACCTACAACTGCCAGAAGCAGCGCGCGCAGAACGAGAAGTGGCACGAGGAAGCGCGCGAGCGCAACGCGCTGTCCAAGGAGGAGCAGGCGGAGCTCGCCCGACTGCTGCCCGAGATCGGCAAGATGATCCAGACGGCGTCGAAGACGTTCGCCGAGGACGTGACGCCGGCGAAGCTGGCGGAGGCAGTGCCGGGAGACGGTCGGTGTGGGCGCGACGTCGAGCGCATTGGCTACGTGTTCGTGAAGCCGGGCGAGCAGCCCAAGGCGCAACAGCTGACATCGGCGGCGCAGTCGCTCGCGAACCTCGAGGAACGGGTCAAGAACGCCGAGGATGGCGCGACCAAGTACGACCTGGAGCACGCGCGAGACCTGGCGAGCGGCATCGACGATACGGTGGTCCTCGTCGGTGAGCGCACCGCGCCCGCGATGCTGGGCGACTCGTACATCCCGGGGCAGGTGCGTGGAACCGCCTACGTGTACTCGTCGAGCACGCGAAAGATCGTGTGCGCCGGGGACATCAGCGTGGAGAACTCCGCGGAGATCGCCTTCGAGTACACGACGTCGCGCTACGACATCGCGGGCACCGGGAACAAGCGCGCGGCGGCGCAGTCGAAGCTCGAAGCGGATCTGTCGGATCGCACGGCGAAGGCGATCACCCGCGAGCTGCGGCAGGTTCGCTGAACCCTACCGGCGAGGTCATGGGTTGATCCCTCGACGCGACGCGACGCAGATGGCGATGGCTGCTATCGGACGTGAAACGCCGCGGCGGTCGCGACCCAGCACGCGTCGCTGACGCCGACGGGTAGCTTCGCGGTGGGCGTGACCTCTCGCTCGGCGGTTCCTGGCAAGTTGTCGACCACGATGGAGTAGAACAGCGGATCGATCCCGCGCTCGGTCCAGCCAGGATCGGGAAGGATCGTCCCGGCGCCGTTGCTGTTGGCGAACATCGCGACGACGAGATCGAGCGGTGACGTCGACAGCGGGCCCGCGGTCATCGCGTTGGAAGCCGCGCTGGCCGACTGCCCGGCCGTGACCGGCGGTCCCTCGCGGACCCCGCCGTATTCGAGGACGTAGAACTGGAGCGAGTTGCTCGATGGCGCCTGCTGCACCTCGATCGTGGTGGTTCCGGTCTGGCTCGCGAATGCGTACCAGAGCTGCCCATCGGTGCCGCGCCCGGGTGGAAGCGGACTGCAGGGCGTGGGATCGGTGATGTCGTGGCGTGGGAGCGCGATCCAGGCATGTCCGAGGGTGTCTGTGACCGCGACCGTGCCCCCGACATCGTTCCAGCCAACGGCGACGACGATGAGGTTCCCGGAGGTGACCTCGACCGTTCCGGCAAGGCGCGGTGCATCCAGGAACGTCACGGTCTTTGCTCGAACCAACGTCACCGGCGTCGCAGCCGCGTCGATGTCTGTGACGGGATCGAACGCGAGGCGACCACACGCTGCGTTCGCGACGCATCCTATAAAGACGACGACGCGACTCGTCGAGCCCACCGAAACCATCGTACCCGCGTGCGCCGGCAAACGCGACGATGCCGTTCGGTAGACCGTCGGTCGTCGCACCTCGCGAGTCCGGAGCGAGGACCGCGTGCCGGGGGCGTCTCCTGCCAGCTCGCACGGGCGGACGCGGCTTCGTCGTTCTCGTCGACGCGTCCGGTCGCGAAGCGGCCCACGTCGTCCTCGTCGGCGATCACACCGGCTTGAGGTACTTGCCAAGCCACGCAGCGATCTCGTCGAGCGACGCGTGACCGGCGATCAGCCGCTCGATCACGAACACCTCGGCTGCATCCGCGGTCACTGCCAGCCGGTATCCGTTCATCCGCAAGAACACCGCCGTCAACGCAAACGCGACCCGCTTGTTGCCATCGACGAACGGATGGATCATCGCCAGGCTCTGCATCAGCGCGGCCGCTTCGAGCGCAAGCGTGTCGTAGTAGCCGGTCTGTGGCCGGAACAGCGCCGCCTCGAGCGCGCCCGGATCACGAACGCCGCCGGTCCCGCCGAACCGTTGGACCAGAACACGATGGAGCTCGAGCGCCTCGGCGAGGCTTGGATACTTGGTGGTCGCCATCGTCAGCTCACTTCGCGAGCCGACCGAGCAGCTCGGCGTGGTCATCCAGGACCTCGTCCATCGCGGTGCTGAACGCTGGCCGCAGCCGGACCCGCTGAATGTGCGCCGCGAGCGCCTCGGTCACCAGCCTGGAGATGCTGACCTCGGTCTCCTTGGCGAGCGCGCGTAGTTCCTTGAGCACCTTCCTATCGACCTGGGTTGCGAACTTGACCAGCTTCATTCCTGTCAGTGTTCTTGACGTGTCATGAACCGTCAAGCATGAGGCGGACCGCTCGATGGGACGAGGGTGAAGTTCTTCGTCTCGGTAGGCCCCCCCCGGTTTGGACAGGTCAGCCGCTCGCGCACCCTTGCGCGAACTGCAATGCGACTTACCAAATGGGAGATGCCGGACGAGGACAACCTGCACGTCGCCACCGAGGCCGCACCCGCGCCCGCGGAGCCCGAGGCCGACCGCGCCTCGGCGCTGCGAGCTCTTCGTAACCTCGAGGCTACGGAGGCACGGGTGTCGCGCAATGCGAAGCGCGAGACCGAGGAGGCCAAGGGCAAGCTCGTGATGGAGCTGTTGCCCGTGCTCGATAACCTCGACCGCACGATCGACGCTGCCGCACGGCACGGTGGCGATCCGACGATGCTCGAAGGCGTGCGGATGGTCCGCGCGCAGCTCGAAGGCGTGCTCGGGAAGTACGGCGTCGAGACGATCGATGCCACCGGCCAGCGCTTCGATCCCGCGATCCACGAGGCGATCGGCGTCGCGCCGGTCGCGGATCCGCGCGCGAACGGCGTGGTCATGGTCCAGCACCAGCCGGGCTACCAGTTCGGCGGCCGCCTGCTGCGACCGGCAAGGGTCCTGGTCGGAAAGTATGCGGCGCCCTCGCTCCCCCGCGTTCCGCGACCGTACTGGCAATAGCGGGAGGCCGTGCGACATACTCGGAGCATGCGCTCCTGGCCGTGCCTCCTCGTCGTCGCGGCCGCCTGCGGTCGCGATGGGGACAAGGCGGCGCCGAAGGTCGCGCCTCTCGAGGATCCTCCCTGCGATCCGACGACGCCGAAGGTGTGCGTCGACGGCGACGTCGTGGCGTGCGAGTCGAACGGGCGGCTCGGGCGGCGGCTGCGCGCCTGTCACGATGGCTGCGATCACGGCGTCTGCAAGGGCTCGTGCTCCGATGACGCGGTCAAGCTGATCTACCTCGTCGACTCGGCGAACGACTTCCTCAGCTTCGATCCACGCCTTCTCCCGAACGATCCGTTCCGGCTGATCGGCAAGCTTCAGTGCGGCTTCGGGCTCGGCAGCCCGTTCTCGATGTCGGTGGATCGCAGCGGCATCGCGTGGGTGGTGTACGACAACGGGCAGCTGTTCAAGGTCGACATCACGAACGCCCACTGCGAACCCTCGGCGTTCCAGCCCGGCGCGACGGGCTCGACGACGTTCGGGATGGGCTTCGCCACCGACGTTCCCGGCGGCGACACCGAGAAGCTGTACCTCGCGGCGAACGACGGCTCGCGGGCGCTGCA
>JAYVLW010000979.1:0-5313 GCA_043759315.1 Myxococcales bacterium | reverse complement strand
GGAGTGGACCATCGCCACGGTCACGCAGCGCGAGGCCGAGGCGTACTGGGCCGCGCACGCGCCCCCCCCGGTGACGCTGCCCCCGGCGAACCTCACCGTCACCGCGTTCACCGATCTGCAAGACGTCACGCCCGAGCCCGTCTCGCCCGCGACGCTGCTCGATGCGCTGCGCACGTCGATCCGCGCGTTCGGCGGCAAGGCCGCGCACTACTCGGTGCTGCTGCGAACCCCCGGGGTCCCGATCAAGGGCGGCTTCGCGATCCCGATCTACTACTACGACCAGTTCATGCAGCAGAACGGGTTCTACGCGCGCGTCGACGCGATGCTCGCGAACCCCAGCTTCACGTCGGACCCCGTGGTGCGCACCGCCACGCTGGCCACGTTCCGGGCGGACATGCTCGCCGCGCCGATGGATGCGACGTTCACGAGCCTCCTCACGGCGAAGGCCACGGAGTTCTCCACCTTCAGCAAGCTGCGGTTCCGGTCGAGCAGCAACAGCGAAGACCTCGAGGGTTTCCCGTGCGCGGGTTGCTACGAATCGCACTCCGGGCGGGTCAACGACATCACCAACATGCTCGACGCGATCCGCCAGGTCTACGCCGACGCATGGTCGTTCCGCACGTTCGAGATTCGCAGCTACTACCGGGTCGACCACAAGACGGTTGGCATGGGTCTGCTCGTCCATCCGAACTACCCCAACGAGGAAGCGAACGGCGTCGCGGTGACGGCGAATCCGTTCGTCACCGGTGCGCTCGATCCCGCGTTCTACATCAACGTCCAGAAGGGCGGCGACGTCGAAGTCGTGGCTCCGCCGCCGGGCATCACCAGCGATCAGCTCGTCTACTACTTCGATCAGCCGAACCAGCCCACCGCGTACATCACGCATTCGAACTTGATCCCCGCGGGCCAGACCGTGCTGACAACGACGCAGATCCACGAGCTCGGCGTCGCCCTCGCGGCGATCCGCCAGCGCTTCAGCGCGGCCTACGGACCGGTCGCCGGCAACAACGGCTGGTATGCGCTCGAGGTCGACTTCAAGTTCGACGACGAGGCGAACCCGGGACAACCACCGACCTGCTTCATCAAGCAGGCGCGCCCCTACGCCGACCCGAGGTCCTCGCCGTGACCCGCTCGGTCCTCCTGATTGCGCTGCTCGGTGCGTGCGGCTTCGACAGCAGCAGCGCCTCCGACGCGAGCAATGACGCGCAGCCAACCGACGCCGCGATCGACGGTCCGCCCGCTGCGCTCGGCGTGCTGTTCATCAACGAGGTGATGCCGTCGAACACGGCGTCCTGCATGGACATCGTCGGCGAGTTCGACGACTGGATCGAGCTGTACAACAGCGGTGCGACCGCGATCGCGCTCGGCGGCTACACGATCACCGACGCTCCCGGGACGCCGAACAAGGTCACGCTCGATGCGAGCGTCATCGTGCCGGCGCATGGGTTCCGCCTGCTGTGGGCCGATGACCAGATCCAGGGCCTCGATCACCTCGCGTTCAAGCTCGCATCCGCCGCCGACTCGATCTCGTTGTTCGCGCCCGATGGCACGCGCCTCGATACGTATGCGTGGACCACCGCCGCGCCGACCGACAGCTCGTACGCGCGCGTGCCCGACGGAACGGGCGCGTTCATCACCACCGCCACGCCGACCTGCGGCGCGACGAACGGAACCCCATGACTCGACTCGCGCCGCTCCTGTTGCTCGCCGCCTGCGGTAGCGGCCCCGATCCGGTCGACGCGCAGGGCATCGACGCGCCGATCGGCGCCGTGACGCCGCTGCTCGGTACATTCCAGGTGTCGCTCGTTCCTGCGATCACGACCGGCACCACGACCACCCCACCGTACTCGGCGCTGCTCGGCAAGATCTACAACGGCGTCCAGCCGGAGCCGATCATCTGGGACCCCGCCGGGACCGCGAGTGGCTGCACGCTCGTCACACCGCGCGTCCCGTTCTGTGCCACCCCGTGCGGCGGCGCGGCCGTGTGTGTGGCCGACAACACGTGCAAGCCGTACGCGGCCGCGCAGACATTGGGATCGGTGACCGCGACCGGGCTCGCGACGCAGAGCGGAGCAGCGAGCTTCACGATGGATCCGATCGCGAATGCGTATCAACCGCCGGCGGGGGTGCAGCTCGCGTACCCCGCCTTCGTCGAAGGCGAGAAGTTCGAGCTCGTCACTTCGGGGAGCGCGTTCGCGGAGTCGTTCACGGTCGGCACCCGCGGCGTCGCCGCGCTGAACCTCACGAACGCGACCCTCGCCTTGCAACCCAGCGCGCCTCTCGCCCTGACCTGGACCGCACCGTCCGCAGCGGGCTCGAAGATCCACGTCAAGCTCGACATCAGTCACCACGGCGGCTCCAAGGGCAAGCTCGAGTGCGATCTGCCCGACTCGGGATCGGCGGCGCTCGACGGCGGCTTGATCACGCAGCTGTTGGACCTGGGCGCCGCCGGGTACCCGACGATCATCGTCACCCGATCGATGACCGGCTCGGCCGCCGTGGCTACCGGCCGGATCGATCTGATCGCGGCGTCGACCATCGAGAAGCCCGTGAGCGTGCCCGGCATCACGTCGTGCACCGACACTGCAGAATGCCCGAACGGGCAGACCTGCCAGCCCGACCTGACCTGCCGGTAAAGGAGCATGATGATCCGTTCTCTCTGGTGTGCGGTCCTTGCGCTATCCGCGAGCTGTGGTGGCGGATCCGGTACAGGTGACGACACGCCCATCGATGCGAGCATCGATGGGCCGGTCGACGCTCCGAACCTCCCGAAATTCAGCTTCTTCGCGACGAGCCTGAAGGCGCTCAGGCAGCTTTCCGGCAACCAGCTCGGGTTCGGCGGCGATCTTCGCTTTGGAGAGACCGGCCCCGGCGCAGGTCTGCGGGGGGCGGACAAGATTTGCACAACGATCGCCGAGACCAGCATGCCCGGCTCCGGTACGAAGATCTGGCACGCGTTCCTCTCCGTGTCGGCAGACGCGAACGGTCAGCCCGTCAACGCGATCGATCGGATCGGGAATGGACCCTGGTACGATCGCACAGGACGCTTGCTCTCGCCCTCCAAGGCGATGATGCTGGGGATTCGACCGTCCGGAGGCGACCCAACAATCATGAATGACTTCCCGAACGAGGACGGCGTTCCGAACCACAACCCGGATGGCACGGGCGCGGTCGACAACCACGACTTCCTCACCGGAGCAAACGCGAGCGGCGGGCTGTACGCCGCGAACGCGAACTGCCTCGACTGGACGGCGAACGCGGGCGACAAGCCGGTCGAGGGCCGGCCGCGCGTGGGTCACTCGTGGCCGCGTGGGGGTGGCATGCAAATTGATAGCTGGATGTCGTCTCTCACCGAGTCTGGTTGCGCACCGAGCGTGGATCTCATCGAGATGGGCCCCCCTTCGAACACGGCGAACACGGTCGGCAACGGCGGCGGCTACGGCGGCTTTTACTGTTTCGCGCTCACGCCCTGAATAGATGTTCGATTTCGATCAACTCCAGCAACTGCTCTCGTCAGGCCCGGGCGCGCTGTCGTTCAAGGCGGCCTTGTTCGCGTTGATCGCGGCGTTCCTCCTGGGGCAAGCGGTGGCCGCCGTCTATGTGTGGACGTACCGCGGCATGTCGTACACGCGCTCGTACGTGCACGCGATCGCGATCGGGGCGGTCGTCGCGTGCATGATCATGCTCGCGACCAGCACGAACATCGCCGCGGGCATCGGCGTCGCCGGTAGCTTGTCGGCGCTGCGGCTGCGGATCGCGCTGCGCGACCCGCGCGACATGATCTTCATCTTCGCCGGCATGGCGGTCGGCGTGGCATGCGGAATCCACGCCTTCACCACGGCGATCGCGGGGACCGGCGTGTTCTGCCTTGCGATCTCGGCGCTCACGCTCGTCGAGTTCGGGCAGCGCGAGCAGTTCGAGGGCTTGCTCCGGTTCTACGCGAAGCCCGATCCGACCACGGAGCTCGCCATCGGCAAGATCCTCGATCAGTACGCGGGAAGGTTCGCGCTCACCACGATGCGCGAAGTGCGGCAGGGCGCCGCGATGGAATACGCCTATCACCTGCGCACGCGGCGCCCAGGTGACCGGGTCGAGCTCGTCCGTGCACTCGAAGCGCTCGAGGGCATCGACGGCGTGACCTTGCATTACCAGGACGCGGCACAGGAGCTCTGATCGGTGCGATTCATGGATGGCAAGCGCACGCTCGGCAGACTCCTGCTCGTTGGATCGTTGCTCGGCGTCGAGCTCTACCTCGCGCGCGACCTGACCTCGCACGCCGCCGTCCAGGGCTACACGGCCACCACCTCGTACAGCATCGCCCCGCCCCGCCGCGCGAAGATCACACGGCTCGCGGTGGATCTCGGTGCGACCGTGCGCGCCGGCGACGTGATCGCGCAGCTCGACACCACGGAGATCGAGAACGAGCTCGAGGTCGCGAACGCCGAGCGCACGTATGCGGCCGCGCAGATGGTCGCCGAGACCGCGCGCCTCCGCCGCGACAGCGTCAACCTCGAGCAGCGGTTCGCGTCGGGGAGCGAGAACGCGAGCGCCGCGTTCGCGACAGCAGAGGCGAACGCGCGCACCGCCGCCGCCGAGCTCGCGGCGATCGATGCCGAGCTGGTCGAGCAGTCGGACCTCGTCGCGAAGCACCTCGCCAACGTCGCGGTGCTCAACACGCTCCAGCTGCGCCGCGCCGCGCTCGCGAAGCAAGTCGATGCCGCGTCGTCGGTGCTTCGCGTGCTGCGCGGCAACGTCACCGCCGCGGCCCGCCGGACCGAGGCCCTGCCCTCCTCCGATGACGATCAGCTCGCCCCACTCCAGGCGCGCATCCACGCCGCCGACGTTCGCATCGCGCAGCTCACCCGCGAGCGCGACGGCCTCGCGCTGCGCGCGCCCGCCGACGGCGTGATCGATGCGCTGCCGCTGCACGCTGGAGATCTCTCCGCGCCCGAGCTGCCGGTCGCCACGCTCGTCGCACCCGATGCGCAGCGCGTGGTCGCGTGCATCCCCGAGGCGCGCGCCAAGGACGTCGAGGCGGGACTCGAGACCGACATCACGTCGACCTACGACCGCACGACCGGCACCGGCGAGGTCGAGTCGGTGACCGGGACGATCGGTCCGCTCCCCGCGCGCTGCCAGCCAGTCGGCTCGAAGGCCGTGCTGATGGGCCGCGTCGCGATCGTCGCTCTCGACGCTCCGATGGGTGGGCTCCCGGGCCAGACCCAGCTGATCAACTTCGGCGCCCGCCGCAAGCCGCACGATCGCACCCCGACCGCTCCCGCGCCGACCTCCCCGCGCCCGCCCGATCCCGCG
>JAYVLW010000978.1:0-6248 GCA_043759315.1 Myxococcales bacterium | reverse complement strand
CCTACATCGTCGTCGCACCAAGGGGAATGCCCGCGACCTGCGGTCCGGTCTATAGTCCTGCTTGCTGATGCGCCGTACCGTTCGTCCCCTCTCGGTCTTGCTGCTGGCCGTGATCCTGCTAGCGCCCGGGCTCGCGATCGCCGGCGCCGATGGCAACTTCGACGACTACCAGGCACGCGGCTGGGTGTGGATGTACCTCGGGTCGTTCGGCGCGGGATTCCTCACCTCGCTGACCCCGTGCGTGTACCCGATGATCCCGATCACGCTCGGCATCTTCGGCGCGCGCGGCAAGGACGTCTCGCTCGCGCGTCGTCTGCTGCTCGCGACGGCGTACGTCGTCGGCATGGGCCTGACCTACGCGATTCTCGGCGTCACGTTCGCGATGCTCGGTGGCAGCGCCGGCGCGCTGCTCGCGAACCCGTTCGTGGTGATCCCGATCTGCCTGATGTTCGTCGCGATGGCGGCGTCGCTGTTCGGGGCGTTCGAGCTCAACCTCCCGTCGTCGTGGCAGGCGAAGCTGAACCAGGTCGGCGGCAAGGGCTTCGGCGGCGCGTTCATGATGGGCCTCGTCGGCGGCTTCATCGCGGCCCCGTGCACCGGTCCGTTCCTCGCCGGCCTGCTCGCGTTCGTCACCACCACGCACAACGTGGTGGGCGGCGGCACGCTGCTGTTCGTCTACGCGCTCGGCATGGGCGTCCTGTTCTGGGTGCTCGCGGCGGCGGCGATGTCGCTGCCCAAGAGCGGCCGCTGGATGGACACCGTGAAGTCGTTCGGCGGCACGCTGCTCCTGTTCGGCGCGATCTACTTCCTGCGCCCCCTGCTGCCGTTCCTGCGCACGATCGCATCGCCCGAGATGTGGTTCTTGTGGCTCTCGATCGCGCTGATTCCCGTCGGCATCATCCTCGGCGCCTTCCACCTGACGTTCGGTGGATCGCTGACCGACAAGGCGCGCAAGAGCCTCGGCATCGCGCTCGTCCTCGCGGGAGGCCTCGGCATCTGGACCTGGAAGCTGACACCGAAGCAGCACCTGCCGTGGACCACCGACGAGCAGGGAGCGTTCGCGCAGGCGCGCGCCCAGGGCAAGGGCGTGATGGTCGACTTCGCCGCGACCTGGTGCACGCCGTGCGAGGAGATGGAGCTGACGTTCGGCGATGACGAGGTCTACGACGCGATCACCGCGAACTTCGTGACGCTCAAGCTCGATGTCTCCGAGGGCAATGCCGAGGACAAGGAGCACCAGAAGAACTACGGCGCGACGACCCTGCCCGCCGTCATCTTCCTCGACACCAGCGGCAACGTCCTGGGTCGCGTGAAGACCCTCGTCGAGCCCGATGCCATGCTCGAGGTCGTTCGCCCCGCTGCGCGCAAGCTCCGCACGACCAACGCCGCCGCGCGGACTCCGTAGGTCCCTTAGAACAGCCGGATGTTTCCGCGCAACACGACGAGCGCCTCGCCCTGCACGCTCTGATAGTGGGTCGATGTGTCGTTCGCGACCGCGCCACCGCCGTTCTTGATGAAGTAGCCCCACGACACCGGCAACAGGACGCCGATATCGAGCACCTTGTTGAGGTGCTTCCCGAACCCGACCTTGCCCTCGATCAGGAAGCCCTTGTCGGTGACTTCGTCGTTCGAGAGCGGCGGCATCACCTGCTGGCCGGTCCCGATGCCGAAGAACAGATTCGCGGAGATCTCCGCGTAGGTGCCCTTCCCCGCCTTCTTGTCTTCCTTGGTCGGCGCCCCCAGGTCGACCTCGAAGCGCATCCCCCCGCCGAACTGCGTCCACGTCGCGAGCCGGCTGCCGTTCGTGAACTGGTGGTGCTGGATCACGACGTCGAACACCAGGAACTGGGCGCCGATCGCGGCGCCGTAGGCACCGTGAGGCGCCTTCTGGAAGAAGCCAGCGTCGGCGTTTGCAGCGTCGCCCGAGAGGCGCTTGCCGAACACGCCGCCGCCCTCGGCCTCGGCGAACAGCTTGAAGACGTCGGCCCGCGCGGCGGCGGGCGGGACCGTCACGACAACCGCAGCGAACAGGGGAACTAGGCGCATGCCCCAAGTGTCGCCGATTTCGCGCGGGCTCGTCGTGTCCCGGCTCACATGCGGCACGCTATGCTGCGGTAGATGCTCCGCCTGGTCGTGATCTCGCTCGCGCTCGCCGCGGGCTGCCGAGATCCGGGGATCACGGAGCTCGAGGGCATCCGCGACGAGATCTGCAGCTGCAAGGCGGCGAAGTGCGGCGAGGATGCGATGAAGCGCGTGCCCTCGACCAAGGTGCCGAACAACCACCGCACGCAGACGATCGCCCGCGAGATGATGGAGTGCCTCGCGAAGCTGTACGAGGCGGAGCGACCCGAGACCGGTCCGGACGCCGAGGCCGGCTCGGGCGAGCCCGCGGCTCCCTAGCTTTCGGGATCGACCTTGGGAGTGGTGCCCGTCTTGCCCGAAGGGCCGAGCTCGGGCTCGAACTGCCAGTCGGCCTCGACGGGGCCAACCCGCTCGTCGATCTCTTTCTCGAGGATCGTGCGGGCATCTGCTGGTGCCGCCTCGCTCGGGACGATCTTCGCGCCGCGCACCACCCCGGGCATGATCAGCGCCATCGCGGGCGTGATCACCACGTCGGCATCGGACTCGTGGCCGAAGAACGAGGTGTGCTCGTAATACCGGATCGCGTAGCGCACGAGCACCGCGAACGTCGCCGCGAGTGGGACCGCGAGGACCACGCCGACGAACCCGAGCAGCTTGCCGCCAGCGACCACGGCGAGCAGCGCGCCGCTCTCCGACAGCCCCACACGATGTCCGACGATCTTCGGCGTCAGCACCCCCGCCTCGAGGATGTGGAGCACGAGAATCACGGCGCCGACGAGGCCGAGCGTCTGCATGCTGCCGCCATCGGCCACCGTCACGGTCGCCGCGATCAACGCGCCGACGAACGTGCCGACGAAGGGAATGACGGTGAGCGCACCGACGAGCAGCCCGATCGGCACCGACAGAGGCATCCCGACGATCGTGAAGCCGACCGCGTAGAGCACCGCGAGGATCGTGGTCACGATCGCCTGACCGCGCACCCAGCCGGCGACCACGCGATCGATCTCGATCATCACGTCGCGCACCTCGTGGCGGCGGCGCGGCGGGATCATGTGATCGATCCGCTTGAGGAGATTTGGCCAGTCGACGAGGAAGTAGAACGAGAACACGGGCACGAGCAGCGCCTCGGCGAACACGCCGAGCACGCTGAACATGCCGCCGACGGCGGCCGAGGCCACACGCGCAAGCGGGCCCGACGATGCGCCGAGCGTCTCCTTCAGGTGGTCACTCGTGACGGCCTCGCGCCACTCCGTCGGGATCTCGATCCCGAAGCGGTCGCGCAGCCAGGCGCTCAGGTTCGCGACCAGGCGCGGAAGGTCGCGGACGAAGTCCGAGAGCTGGTCGGCGATCGCCGGCGCCGCGAACGAGATCGCGAGCACGACCACGCCGACGAACGTCACCAGGAGAATCCCCGCGCCGACGGACCGACTGACCCCGCGCTTGACCAGCCGGTCGAGGACGGGGTTCAGCATGTACGCGATGCCGAGCGCCGCGAGGATGGGTCCGAGGACGCCCGCGAGGTAGCTGAGGACCGACCACGCGATCACCACGATCGCGGCGAGCAGGAGCCAGCGCAGCATCGCGAGGACCTGCGCCACGTTCTGCGGCTGCTGACCGATCGGACCTGACACCCGAGGCCGGGCGTACCACGAGATCCCGTCGCTACGGGAGGACCGGCGCCAGGTCCATGGCGACCTTCCGCCGTTCCGCTCTGCCGAGGGAGAGCTCGAGGTAGCTCGAGAAGTAGTCGTCGTGCCGCAGCTCGAAGCGATGGACGCCGGGCTCGACCGCGACGCCACCGCCGAGCGCGGTCAGCGGCGCGATGAAGCGGCCGTCGACGAACATCTGCGCGTCGCGAACGTTGCTCTTGATGTGGACGATCGCATCGTCGGACGACACGCCATTCGGGCCGAGCTTTGGCCCGCACGCCGCGAGGACCAGCAACAGCACGGTGGTCTTCACGGTGCTCCACCGATCACGAGCTCGACGACATCACCGGCGACGCGCACCTTGACACTCGTGTCCGCCGTGGGCGGCTTCCTCGCGATCTGCGAGATCCGATCGACCGACTCGGTGGTCGTCACGCCGATCACCCAGCCGCCCGGAGACAGCCGTCGAATCACGGCGCGCTGGATCCCCTTCGCGCCGGCGAGGTACTTCTGCTCGGCGGCGACGAGGCCCCACGGCGTCTTCGGCGCGAGCCTCACGAGCACCACGCCCGCATCGCCGAGCGGCGTGTCGTCGCCGGTGAACCCGGTGGCCACCGTGAGCGTCTGCTTCGCGGGCGGCATCACGTCGAGTGAAGCGGCGACGAGCGCGCGCTCGATCGCTTGACCTATCACCGCGGGGTCCGTTCCGCGCGCGGCAACCGTCGCCACGCCCTGCCCCACCACCTTGCGACCGCGGCGCTCGAGGACGCGCAGGTGCGCGGTGACCAGCACCGCGGAGGTCGGTAGGCCGCGTACGACCACGGGCGGGCCGACGCTGACGCCCGCGATGGCCGCGAGCTCTGCCTTCGCGTCGCCGCCGAGCCCATCCGCCTCGTCGTCGTCGAGCGGCAGGTCGCCGCCCGCCTTCGCCGCGGGCCCCGAGGCCGGCGCGCGCTTGACGCTCATCCCACCCGCCCGCAGCGCACTGGCCAGTACGCCGAGGCCCGGCAGCTCCTTCTCCGCGGTCGCGCCGTAGCTCGCCCGCACGGTCGTGCCCTCCGTCAGCCTCAGGAGGATCGTGACGCTGCGCCCCTTGGAGGCCTCGCCCGCGGTCATCACCGGAACCGCCATCTCCGCCAGCTTCGTGCGCACCTTGTCTCGATCGACACGCACCGTGACCTTGAGTTGCCGACGATCGTCCGAGGTCGTGTCCTTGGTCACCGTGAACTTCGCGACCCACAGGCGCGCATGACTCACGATCTCGCGATCGAGCTCGGCGCGCTTCGCACCGCGCACGTCGGCCGCGACCACGTCGATCAGCGCGAGGTTCAACGCCTTGGCGAAGGCTTCATCGAGCGCGGCCACCCGCGGATCCGCGCCGGACGTCTCGGCATCGCCCTCCGTCTCGTACGTCGCCACGTCCTCCGCCCGCGCCGGGGCCGCGAGAACCGCGAGGACCACGAGGACAACAGCGAACCGCATGTCGCCTCGAGACTAGCGCACCGAGGGCACGTCCGCCGATCGCGCGCCCTCCAAACGCACGAGCAGCGAGCGTTGTTCCGCCCCCGTCGAGACGGTGCTGACCGCGCCGCCGGGTGACCGTGCTATAGGGGCACATGGCGATGAGAGAGACGGAGCGGTCGTTGCGCTTGTACTTCTTGTTCGCGGGCGCCGTCAGCACGCTGCTGGCCCTCCGCGACATCAGCACCGTGAGCAAGCTGTCCGATGTCCTCGGCTCCCTGCCCCCGAGCTGGCTGCTCGCGCTGTGGTTTCCGATCATCGCGCGCCTCGTGCTCGGTGTTGGCTACATCGCCGCGGGGGTGAGGCTCCGGGCGGCGCTTCCGCTCGGCGCCACGTGGATCAAGCAGCTCCTCCTCGCTTCGATCGTCATCCTCGTGATCGATGCGGTCCTCATCGGGTCTGTCCTCGGCATGGAGATCGGGCAGGCCGGTGTCACCACCTCGATCATCGGCCTCGCGATCACCGCCTACTTGCTCGCGAGCGTGCGCAGGCTCGCCGACGAGGCGATGGCCAAGCAGCCTCCGCCCGCCCGCGTCGCCTGAGTCCAACCACCGCGAGCGCCGCGGTGCAGAGCTCGAACGGGGCGAGCTGAGATCCTGTCGCGCGGGCCCGGGTGTCAGCGTCGTCACCGGGCTCGGACTCGGACTCGGACTCGGACTCGGACTCGGACTCGGACTCGGACTCGGACTCGGAGCCGGTGGCGGGCTCGGTATCCGGCTCGGTATCGGGCAGCGACGCTCGCACGCACCGTCGAGGCCGGCGCCACCGCCGTCTTCGAGTTGCACGATATCGAAGCCGGCGAACGCCAGGCGACGATCGACGACGTGTTCGGACATCGATGGTTGCTCACCCAAACACTCGTCGATACCGCACCCGAGCAGTGGGGCGGCAAGACGGTAACGCCGCGCCGGTAGCGAGGAGTTCTTCGCTTGTTGATGCCGATGCCGATGCCGATGCCGATGCCGATGCCGATGCCGATGCCGATGCCGATGCCGA
>JAYVLW010000977.1:0-4486 GCA_043759315.1 Myxococcales bacterium | reverse complement strand
GTCTTGAAGTAGCTGACGTCGCGCTGGATGTTGCGCTGCGAAGCGACCTGGCAGGTCACCATGAGGAACGCGGACGCGAGCGCGACCGTGAGTCCCGACCAGCCGATCTCCCGCACGCGGTAGTACTCGACGCCGGCTTCGTCGCCGATCGTGGTTCCGATCTCGAAGTTCGTGCGCAGCGCGAGGCCGAGCGACAGCTCGATCATCAGGACGGGCACGAGCGAGGCGATGAGCACCACGCCGTACAGCACCGTGAGCGCGCCGAGCCAGTGCGCCGTGCCGGTCTCGCTCATCGCGAGCTTCTGCGTCGCGAAGTTCGTGGTCAGCACGTAGAGGAACAGCGCGAAGATGGTGCCGAGGTGGCACATCAGCAGCGTGCGCTCGACGCGGCGCCGCGCACCGTTGCTGCCGACCATGCCCCACGCACGAACGCCGGTGACGCCGATGATCGTGACGATGCCGACCATCGTCAGGATGCCGCGGATCGAGCCCTCGTGACCGAACAGACGCTCGCCGATGAACACGAAGATGAGGCCGACGCCCAGCACGAGCGAGAGCCACCACGGAGTTGCAGTTCTCATTGCCATCGCTTTGCCTCCAGCGTCTTCACCGCGAGGAGCAAGAAGAAGTAGATCACCGCGAAGTAGTAGATGACGTCCTTCAGGTTCAGCACGCCGCGCATGAAGCCGTTCTGGAAGTGCACCCACCACAGGTCGAGCTCCTGCAGCACCTCGCGCACCGGCGAATCGAGCTTCTTCGCGAACAGGTAGAGGAGACACATGAGGAACAGCATCGCGACGGCGGCGACGCCGGCGACCAGCTGGTTCTTCGCCATCGAGCTCGCGAACATGCCGATGGCGAGCGACGCGGCGCCGATCAGCAACAGGCCCAGGTAGCCGACCGCCACCTGCGCCATCGTGATCTTGCCGTTCACCTTGATCAGCATCGGCATGTACAGCGACATGAGCAGCAGCACGAACAGGAACGTCAGCGCGGCGAGGAACTTGCCGGCGACGATCTCCGAGTCCCGCACCGGTGATGTGTTGAGCAGCACCATCGAGTGCGTTTGGCGCTCCTCCGAGATCAGCCGGAACGACAGCAACAACCCGGCCGCGATCGAGACGCCGCTCGAGAAGTAGAAGAACCGTTCGAGCACCATCGCGGAGAGCTGCTCGCCCCCCATCGCGTAGGCCCAGAACAGGACGCCGTCGACGAACAGCAGCACGGCCGCGATCACCCATGCGAAGGGCGATCTCAGATATGCGCCGAGCTCGCGGCGGTAGATGATGCTAGTTGCTCGCATCGGCGCCTCCAACGAGTCGAATGAACGTGTTCTCGAGCTCGCTGCGCGAGTAGTCGAGCTTGATCAGATCCAGCTTCGCGTCGACGACCGCGCGGCTGACCTCGGCCCGGCAATCGGAGGTGGTCGACAGCGCAAACGACAGCCCTCCGCCCTGCTCGTACGGATCGGCGACGCTCTTCACGCCTGCGACGCCCTCGAGCACCTTGCGGATGCGCGTCTTCGGATCGTCGCCACTCGGCGGGCGCACCGTCACCGTGACCTGACGGATCTCGCTCTCGCTCGCGGCGAGCTCGCCCTCGCTGCCCGCGCCCAGGAGCTTCCCCTTGCCGAGGATGAGCAGCCGATCACAGGTCTGGCTGATCTCGGTCAGGATGTGACTCGAGATCATCACGGTGTGATTCTGCTTGAGGTCGTGGATGAGGTTGCGCATCTCGACGATCTGCACCGGGTCGAGACCGCGGGTCGGCTCGTCGAGGATGAGGAACTTCGGCTGGTGGATGATCGCCTGCGCGACACCGACGCGCTGCCGGTAGCCGTGCGACAACGTGCCGATCAGATCCTCGCTGACATCCGTGAGATCGGTGATGTCGAGGACATCGGGCATCCGGCGCTTGACCGCCGCGCGCGTCATCCCGCGGAGCTCGCCGGCGAATGCCAGGTAGTCGCTCACGATCATGTCCATGTAGAGCGGCGGATGCTCGGGCAGGAACCCGATGCGCTTTCGCACCTCGTGGGGATCGGCGACCGCGTCGACACCGCCGACTTCGATCGAGCCACCGCTGGGGCGCAGGTCGCACGCCATGATGCGAAGCGCTGTCGTCTTACCCGCGCCATTGAGTCCGAGAAACCCGACGGTCTCACCGTCGTTGATCTCGAACGAGACGGGACCGAGGGCGCGTTTGCCGCCGTAGAACTTGGAGAGATTCGCTGCTCGAATCATTCGACCTCGCGTAAGCGCCATAGGCGCGGAATCGCTGGGCTTTGTTAGAACGTGGACGCCAGAGTGTCAAGCCATCGCGGCTGCACAAACCGGCGAATCCCCCGGCGATCTTCCCGCGAGCGACGATTTGTGACGGTCTGCAGACTGCCGGGACATCTCGGCATGGACGCTGCACAATCACCCGCGATGACCGGGATCCGTCTTGCGTCCCTCGTGATGCTCGCTACCGCGAGCGGTTGCGGCGCCGGCAGCGCGCCACCGCCGGCGTACCCGCAGCAGATGGCATGGACCGGACCTCCGGGCGGTGCGATCGACCAGGGCTACGGCTACGAGTACGTCGAAGGTGGTGGATCTTACGAAGGTTCCTACCCGCCCGACGGCGATGCGGCCTCCGAGCCCTCGGCCGATCCTGCCGATCCGAACTACGCGTTTGGCGACGTCACCGACGTCGAGATCGACGCGACCCTCGAGGCCTCGGGCGAGTGGGTCGAGGACGAGGACTACGGCCGCGTGTGGCTCCCCTACACCACGGTGGTGGGCGGTGATTTCACACCCTATGACTCGTCTGGCTCGTGGCTCTACACGGACTACGGCTGGTCGTTCCAGTCCGACTTCGACTGGGGCTGGCTCGCGTTCCATTTCGGTCGCTGGACCATGTTCGAAGACGATCGCTGGGGCTGGGTCCCCGACCGCACATGGGGCCCCTCGTGGTGCGAGTGGCGACACGATGGCAACGAGAACGTCGTCGGCTGGCGTCCGCAGGCACCCTCGCCGCTCCGCGATCACCGGACCGGTGGCCATGGCGGCGGTGGCGGCGGCTGGCATCCCTCGACCGCCGGCGGCGCGACCATCCGCGATCACCGCACGCACGGCTCCCACAAGGAGCCGAGCTGGCGGTTCGCCAGGGCGACCGAGCTCGCCTCGCGCTCGCGCTCGCAGTTCTCGCAGGTCGACGGGTTGCGCACGACCACACCGGTCGCGCGACCTCCCGCCGGTCAGCTCGGTGGGCGCGCCGCGGCGCTGATGAGCGCGCGCCTGCGCGGTCGCGCGTGGACGCAGGCGCATCCGACGCGCCCGACGGCCACCGGATCTCGCCCGTGGCGCGGCGAGCTCGGTCAGTCCACCGGCGGTGGTCGACCGTGGATGCAGCCGCGCAGCCCGTGGAACGGCACCGTTCGCGACGGCTCGCGCGTTCCACCGCCGGCCACGCGCAACGAGTGGCGCAGCGGTGGCCGCGACTGGCGTCCCACGCAGCGCGACTGGCGACCGCAGCAGCGCCCGACGATCGACGACGGACGCGGCCGTACCTTCGGTTCGCGGCCCGAGGCCGGCGGCGGCTCCCGGATGTGGCCACAGACCGGCGAGCAGCCGACGGACGGATCTCGCTCGTGGGGCGATCGTGGCTCGTCCGGTGGAGGCTCGCGCCCGACGGGTGATGCCGGCGGCGGTTCGCGCGCGTGGGGCGATCGCGGTTCACCGACTGGCTCACGCCCGAGCGGTGATGCCAGCGCCGGCGGATCGCGCGGCTGGGGAGATCGCGGTGCACCCAGCGGCTCGCGCCCGAGCGGTGATGCCAGCGCCGGCGGATCGCGCGGCTGGGGAGATCGCGGATCTCCGAGCGGAACCCGCCCGTCGGTCGATTCGGGTAGCTCCGGCGGTTCGCGCTCGCCCTGGGGCGATCGCGGTTCGTCCGGCGGCGGCTCGCGCCCGACGATGGGTGGTTCCTCCGGTGGATCCCGCTCGCCGTCGGGGGATCGCGGGTCGTCCGGAGGTGGCTCGCGCCCGACCCCGTCGTACAGCGGTGGCTCGTCCGGCGGCTCGCGCAGCGTTCCGTCCTCGTCCTCCTCGGGCTCGTCGCGTAGCTCGTCGTCGTCCTCCGCCACGTCGTCGTCGAGCACGTCCCGCTCGAGCGGCGGCGGCGGCCGTCATCGCTAGCGCGCGGCGAGTCGGCTCGCATCGTTGGGTGGCGCGCCGAGCTGCGTGCTCGGCAAACACCCGCCCTACGGTTTGCGCGCGGAGCTGCGCGATGGCATTCACCGTTGGGTGGAAGTTCCGTATCGCGACCGCGCGGGTGCGCCCCGCTGGCTGCTCGCGGTCGCGGCCGTGTCCGCGGTGCTGACCGCGATCGCGATCGTCACGATCGATCAACCGCTCGCGCGGTGGCTCGCGACGTACGAGCCGCTCGCGATCTGGGACCGTGTCCTGACCGTCCTCGAGTGGGGGCTGGGGCTGCCGCTGATCCC
>JAYVLW010000976.1:0-12008 GCA_043759315.1 Myxococcales bacterium | reverse complement strand
AGGAACAGGTAGCGCTCCTGGTTGCGCTGATACTCGAGGTCGACGTTGCGCCGGAACGACGCCGACGTTCCGTACTCGTCGATCTGCACCGAGTGATCGATCACCAGGTCGGCCGGCTTGAGCGGGTTGATCGACTTGCCCGGGAGGCCGAGCTTGACGAACGCGTCGCGCATCGCGGCGAGGTCGCACACCGCGGGCACACCGGTGAAGTCCTGCATCAGCACACGGGCGGGGCGGAGCTGCACCTCGTGCTCGACGCGCTGTTTCGGGTTCCATCCCGCGACGGCCTCGATGTCGGCGCGGTGCACGGTCTTGCCGTCCTCGTAGCGGAGGAGGTTCTCGAGCAAGATGCGCAGCGAGTAGGGCAGGGTGGCGACGTCGCCGATGCCGGCCTTGACCAGCGCATCGAGCCGGTAGATCTCGACCTTGTTCGAGCCGACCGCGATCTGCGCCTTGCTTCCGAAGCTGTTCGTCATGGTGGTCCTTGCCGCGAAATCTATCAGTAGTGGGGTATGGTGTCGTGTGTCTGGCCCCGTCGCCGACCCGACCGAGGTCGCGGCCATCGCCGCCGCGATCGCCGGTGCGCCTTTGGCCACGTTCGACCTGGAGTTTCTGTCGGCCGACCGGCTGATTCCGGTCCTGTGTCTGGTCCAGGTGTCATGGCTTCCGTCGCACGCCCGGTTAGATGTACCGGAGGCGGTGATCGTCGCGACCGTTCCGGAGGTGCGCCTCCTCGACCCGCTCGCGGTCGACGTGCGCCCCGTGTTCGAGGCGCTGGCGGCGCATCCTCTCGTCATCGCGCACGCCCCGCGGCAGGACCTCGGGCTGATCTACACCCGGTTCGGGATCGCGATGCCGAACGTCGTCGACACGCAGCTGATGGCCGCGTTCGCGGGCGTCGGCGACCAGGTCGGCCTCGCCACGCTCGCCCTCGAGATGCTCGGTCTCGCGCTCGGCAAGGAGCAGCAGTGGACCGATTGGAGCAAGCGCCCGCTGTCCGAGGCGCAGCTCGCGTACGCCGATGCCGACGTGCGGCACCTGCCGGCGCTGTTCGCCCGCCTGCGCACGCGGCTCGGTGACCGCCTGCCGTGGGTGCGCGCCGAGAGCGCCGTGGTCGCTGCCGATGCGGTCGCGGCATCGTCGGTCACCGCGGAGACCGCGTGGCGTCAGCTCGGCGGCGTGCGCGGCCTCGATGCGCGCGCGCTCTCGGTGTTGATCGATCTCGCCGGGTGGCGGTTCCGCGTGGCACTCGAGCTCGAGCGCCCGCTCGGGCAAGTGCTCAACGAGAAGGTCCTGATCGATCTCGCCCGCCAGCGGCCGCGCGGGGCTGCCGGGGTCCGCGCGGCGAAGGGCATCTCGCCGCTCGCCAAGAGCCGCGCCGAGGAGCTCTCCGAGCTGATCGACGCCGCGGAGCCGGACGCCGTGCGCGACCTGGTCGAGGTGGCAGGCCGCGCGCCGAGCCAGCGGGCGCAGCGGTGGGCCGAGCTGATGATCGCGATCGTGCACTTGATCGCCGATCGGCTCGGCATCGCACCGCGCCTGCTCGCCACGCGCGCGGATGCGGAGGAGCTCGCGCGCGCCGTCGACGAGCGCGGAGTGGACGGCGCCGCGTCGCTGCCCGCGCTCACCGGCTGGCGGCGTGACGTGATCGGTCTGCCGCTGCTCGACTGGTTGAGCGGCAAGGCGGGGCTCGTGGGTGATCTGGAGTCGGTGTCGGGCCTACGCCTGCGCTGAAGCTCGACCGCTGCGCCAGGCCACGATACCGTGGACAGGCGCGATGGCTTCTCGGCCCCCGGACTTCGAACCGCCTGCGGAGTTCGATGACTACTTGATCGTCAAGAAGCTCGGACAAGGCGCGACGGGACACGTGTACCTCGCCGAGGACGCCGTGCTCGCGCGCCAGATCGCGATCAAGTTCATCGGCGTCGATCCCGATCCCGCCGCGCGCCAACAATTTCTCCTCGAAGCCCGCGCCGCGGCGCGGATCCAGCATCCGAACGTCGTCAGCATCTACCGCGTCGGCGAGCTCGGCGACCGGCCGTACATCGTCAGCGAGCTGGTCCGCGGGACGCCACTCTCCGAAGCCGCGCGCCCGATCGCGTGGACCAGCGCGCTCGCGCTCGCCGTCGAGATCGCCCGCGGGCTCGCCGCCGCGCATCGCCGCGGCGTCGTGCACTGCGACATCAAGCCGGCCAACGTGATCATCACCGAGGAGGGCGTCGCCAAGCTCGTAGACTTCGGTCTCGCACGCGTGGTGCGCGAAGGGAGCGCCGACGCTGCCGGGGCGTTCGCCGGGACGCCCGACTACATGGCACCCGAGGTGTGGGCCGGGCAGCCGTCGACCTGGCGGTCCGATGTCTACT
Organism: Myxococcales bacterium; assembly: GCA_043759315.1. Taxonomy (GTDB): domain Bacteria; phylum Myxococcota_A; class Polyangia; order Haliangiales; family Haliangiaceae; genus JABFXX01. The sequence goes on along the minus strand of JAYVLW010000976.1, from coordinate 9,645 downwards.
CGGTGGGGGCGCTGATCTACGAGCTCGTCGCCGGCGCCCCGCCGTTTGCGAGTGCCGCCAGCTCCGACCTGGCGCGCCTGGTCCGCGAGACCGATGCGCCCGAGCTCGATACCGATAGCCGGCTCGCCGCGATCGTGCGCCGCTGCCTGTCGCGCGATCCGGCCGCCCGGTTCGCGACCGGCGAGGAGCTCCGGGAGGTCCTCGAGCGCCTGCAGGCGGTCAGGAGCTCCGTGATCCAGACCGATGTGAATCCGTATCGCGGGTTGCGTCCGTTCGAGGCGGCTCATCGCGGCGTGTTCTTCGGTCGCGGGCTCGAGGTGAGCACGCTGGTCGATCGGCTGCGCACCGAGTCTGTCGTGGTCATCGCCGGGGATTCGGGCGTGGGCAAGTCATCGCTGTGTCGCGCCGGGGTCGTCCCGGCCATCCTCGATGGAGCGCTCGGTGACCATCGGGCGTGGCGTGCCCTCACCATCGTCCCGGGACGGAGACCCCTCGCCGCACTGGCGGTCGCCCTCGAAGATCCGGAGCTCGCGGCGCGCCTCCTCGAGGAGCCGGAGCTGCTGTCTCGCGAGCTGCATCGGCGCGCGGGGCGCGGCGGGATCGTGCTGTTCGTCGATCAACTCGAGGAGATGATCACGGTCGGCGAACCCCGCGAGGTCGCCGCGTTCGATGCCGCCCTGGCGCGGATCAGCGCCGGCGCGACCGGTGTTCGCCTGCTCACCACGGTGCGATCGGACTTCCTCTCGCGGGTCGTGGCCTTGCCCCAGCTGGGCCAGGAGCTCGCGCGTGTCCTGCACTTCGTACGGCCGCTGCCACCGGAACGGATCCGCGACGTGATCACGGGCCCCGCGTCGACCACCAACGTCGCGTTCGAGTCGGAGGCGATGATCCAGGCCCTGGTCGAAGCAACGGCACACGCCGGGAGCGGAGGGCTTCCGCTGCTGTCGTTTGCGCTCGCGGAGCTGTGGGAGGCACGCGACCGCGATCGCGGCCTGATCACCCAGGCCACGCTCGACACGATGGGCGGCGTCGCCGGAGCCCTCGCGCGTCACGCGGATGCGGTGATCGCGGGGATGGCGCCCGGCGATCGGGTGCACGCCCGAAGAGCGTTGTTGCGACTCGTCACCTCCAGCGGCACGCGCATTCGTCGGACCGAGGCAGAGCTCGCCGTCAGCGAGAACACGCAAGCGGCGGTCGCTGCGATGGTCAGCGGGCGGCTGCTCGTGGTGCACGACGGCGAGACCGGGCCGACGTACGAGCTGGCCCACGAGGTGCTCGTCCGCGGCTGGGGAACCCTGCGGGACTGGCTCGATGCGGACGTGGACGAGCGCGCGCGGCGCGAGCGTCTCGGCGAGGCGTGCGCGGAGTGGGACCGGCTCGGGCGACGGGCCGACGCGACGTGGCGAGGGACGCAGCTCGAAGAGGCCCTCGCGATCGACGCGACGAACCTCACAGCGATCGAACGCGACTTCATCGCCGCTTCGGTGCGCGCCGTGCGGCGACGTCGCTGGATGCGGCGCGGGATCCTCGCGGGCGCTCTCAGCCTGGCGGTGGGGGTGTACTCGGCCCAACGGATCGCCGCGAACCATCGCCTCGCAGAACAGGTCGATGCCGAGCTGGAGGCCGCGCGCGCGGATCTCGGGGATGCGCGGCGCGAAAACGTCGAGCAGGCCGCGCTCGCCCGCCGCGCGTTCGCGATGTTCGATCGCGGCGACGCGGCCGAAGCCGAGCGATCCTGGGAGCAGGTCCTCGCGCGCCGCGCGGCCTCCGCGCGCCTGTACCGCGCGGCTGGGCGGGGCGTCGAGGCCGCACTCGCGAAGGACCCCGAGCGCGAGGACGTGCGTGACCTCCTCGGAGATGTCCTCCTCGAACGTGCACTCCTCGCCGAGCTGGTTCGCGATGGAGCGATCCGGGACGAGCTGATCGGGCGGATCGATTCGTACGACCGCGATGGTTCGCGGCGGGCGCGGCTCGACCAGCCCGGGCACGTGACCATCGAGGCTCGGGGGGCAACGATCTTGCTCGACGGTCGGTCGATCGGCGTCGACCGGGCCGAGCTCGACGTCGCCCCTGGCGCACACGTTCTCGAAGCGCAGCATCCCGGCGCGTCCGTCCGGACGGTGATCCTCGTCGAACGTGACGCATCGACGGACATCCGCCTGGCGCAACCGGCTGGTGTCGTTCCGGCGGGTTTCATCTATGTTCCGGCCGGGACCTTCCTGTATGGGAGTGCCGCAGACGAAGAGACGCGCAAGACGTTCCTGACCGCCGTGCCCCTCCATGCGAGGGCGACCGGAGCCTTTCTGATCGCACGCGCGGAGGTCACCTTCGGTGAGTGGCTCGCGTATGTCGAGGCGAGCCCGGAAGCCCAACGCCCCGGTCTGCTTCCACACCTGCCGTTCGCGAATGGAACGAGCGGCGTCGTCCTCGATCGCGTCGACGACCGCTGGCGGCTGTCGGTGCAGCCCGTCGCCCGCGCATTCTCGGCGCGGTCAGGTGAGCCGATCCGCTACGAAGGCCGCGATCGACGCGTCGTCGAGGACTGGCTACGGTTTCCCGTTCTCGGCATCTCCGCCGCCGACGCCGAAGCGTACGCGGCGTGGCTCGATCGCACGGGAGCGGTCGCGGGCGCGCGGCTGTGTACGGAAGTGGAGTGGGAGCGTGCCGCCCGCGGTGCCGATGGCCGCGAGTCTCCAACGGGGCGGAGCCTCGAAGCGGATGACGCGAACATCGACAGCACCTATGGGCGGGATCTGATGGGTCCCGACGAGGTAGGCGCGCACCCGACGTCGGTCAGTCCGTACGGCGTGTGGGATACCGCGGGGAACGCGTTCGAGTGGACGCGGCAAGACCGCGGTGGCTACGTGCAGCGGGGGGGCAGCTACTGGCACGACCGCAAGACCGCGAGCCTGGCGAACCGCAACGAGGCCGCCGCCGAGTTGCGCGATGCGACGCTGGGTATGCGGGTGTGCGCCACACCTCGACCGTGAAGACCCCTGGGCTACCCGACATGAAACTCGAACTCGGCCGACTATCTCCGTAATGCACGTTGCACTCATCTCTCTCGTGTTCGGTCTCGGCGCGTGTGCGATTCCCGAGGAGCCAGGCGACGAGCTCGCGGAAGTGGAGCAAGGGGTCGACGCGAACAACGGCAAGAGCCTGAACGGCAGCACGTTGAACGGAACGACGCTCAACGGGAAGAGCCTCAACGGCAAGAGCCTCAACGGCACGAGCCTCAACGGTAAGAGCCTCAACGGGACGGCGATCAGTGCCAGCTCGACGACGGCGCCTCCGCTCGCGGGGACGGGTGTGGTCGGATCGACCTGGACCGGAACGACCAACACAGGTGACGCCGTGAACCTGCGTGTCGACACCGCGGCGCAGGGCACCGGCGCCAACGCGGACCTGTGGTTCTACCGCGTCAGCTACCAGACCACGACGGGCTGGAGTCCACTGTGCGGCGTGGACGGGGCGAACGTCCCGATCGAAGCCGTGACGGTGGCGGGGCGATGGTCGGCCACCACCGTAGACAGCGCGTACTACAACGCGCCCACGACGATGTTCACGTTCGCTTGCCGTGGAAAGTCGATCGCGAAGTGCGTCGAGCTTGGCTACAAGACCTACAAGGGCTACTCGAACCAGATGCAAGCGTGTGTTCGCCTGCTGCGCGCCGACTTCTGCGGCACCGGCGTCTCGTACACGGTCGACGGTACCCTGTTGAACCTGTACGACAGCGTCGGCGTTCAGCCGGATACCGAGACGTGGAAGCTCGAAGCGGAGTGGACGATCAAGGGCGCGCGTTGCATCAACAGCAACAACAACGCGCGCTACAAGCTCGCCCTCAGCGCCGATCCGAAGTGCACGGCCCCTCTCCAGTCGTCCACCTGCGGAAACTCCTTCGGGACGGGAGCCTTCCTCATCGACGAGCTCCCCTGACACTCATGGCAGCACTCGTCCAGACCGATTCTCAGCGACGGTTCGAGCTCGGCGAGCGGACGTCGATCGGTCGTGCCATCGAGAACATCATTCAACTCGATGATCCGATGGTGTCGGCGACACACGCGTTGGTCACCTGTTCCAATGGCGAGTTTCGAGTCCGTGATCTCGGGAGTCGCCGCGGGACCTTCGTCGGGGTCACGAGAATCGAAGAAGCTGCGCTTCGGGACGGCGACGAGCTGCTGATCGGTCCGGTTCGGTTGAAGTTCGATGCCGGTGCGCACGAACGACTCCCCGAGCCCAAGGACAGCCACGAGCTACGTCGGCTGCGCGCGATCGTGGAGCTCGGCCGCGCGATCGGTGCCGAGCACGACCTCGACCGTCTGATCGAGCGGGTGGTCGACACCTGCTTTCAACTGCTCCCCGCGGATCGCGGCATGGTGCTGGCGTTCGCGCCCGGATCGACCCAGCCCCTCGTGACGATCTCGCGAGCTCGATCGGGAGAACCGGTGGAGGACGGGCTGTCGACGAGCGTCCTCAGCCAGTTGCTGGCGAACCGCGCGCCGTACCTGCGTACCGAGATCGATTCGGATCTCGCGCTGCGACGCTCGGATAGCTTGTCGGCGCAAGGCGTTCGGTCGCTGGTCGCAGTGCCGCTCTTGCACCAAGATGAGTGGCTGGGCGTGCTCTACCTGGACTCGCGCGCGGTCAATCACGTGTTCCTCGAGCGCGATCTCGAGCTGCTCGGTGCGATCGCGGATCAGGCGGCGCTCGCGATCAAGAACGTGATGCTCGTCCGGGAGATGCAAGCTCGGCAAACGGCCGACTGGCAGCGCCTGGAGCGCGTGGTGGCGAGCTTGCCCGTGGGCGTGATCGTCCTCGACGACGCGCGCACGTGTGTCCTGGCGAACAACTGGGTCACGAAGCGCACGACGTCGATCGGCCTGGTCCAACCGGGGGCCGTCGTGGAGTCGATCCTGGGCTTGCCGAGCGAGCGCCTGGTCGGCGTCAACGTGCGGGAGCAGGTGAGCTGCGGGACGCCAGAGTCGATCTTCATCCTCACCGCCACGACATCCGGGGACGGCCGCGAGGCGGTGATCGTCATCGACGACATCACGGAGGAACGCGCCCAGCATGCAAAGTCGGCGCACCATGACCGCCTGGCGATGATCGGCCAGCTCGCTGGTGGCGTCGCGCACGACTTCAACAACCTGCTGTGCGTCATCGTCAACTACGCCGGGATGCTCCAGGAGGGTCAGCTGCCCGACGAGGCCAAGGAGGATGTGCGGCTGATCAGTGAGGCCGCCGACAGTGCGACCGAGCTGGTCCGCCAGCTCCTCGCGTTCAGTCGCCGTGAATCGGTGACGCCGAAGGTCATCGATCTCGTGACGAGCGCACGCTCGATGGAGAAGATGCTGAGGAGTGCGCTCGGCGCCCGGATCGAGCTCGTACTCGATGCCCCCAGCTCCCCCCAGCATGTACTCCTGGCTCCGTCGCAGCTCGAGCAGATCATCATGAATCTCGCTGTCAACGCGCGCGACGCGATGCCGACGACGGGCAGGGTCACGATCTCGGTCTCGGATGAGGGGACGCGCGTGGGCCTCACGGTGGCCGACACGGGCGGAGGCATGACGTCCGCCGTCGCCGCGAGGATCTTCGAGCCGTACTACACGACCAAAGGCATCGGCAAAGGAACGGGACTCGGGCTCGCGATCGTGCATGGGATCGTCGAGCACGCGGGCGGCACCGTGCGTGTTGCGTCTCAGGTCGGCAACGGCACGACGTTCCGGATCCTCCTGCCTCGCACCGACCTGACGCCTGCGCCGAACCTCGTCGCCCCTGCGCTCCGAGGACGGGTGCTGGTGGTCGACGACGAGCCGAACGTGAGACGATTGACGGAGCGTCTGCTGCGCAACGCGGGATACAGCGTCCACGTGGCCGCCTCCGCTGCGGAGGCGCTGTCCGTCATGAAGGTGGAGCCCTTCGACTCCGTGTTGACCGATCTGGTGATGCCCGGGACGTCGGGGCGCGAGCTCGCCCGGACCATCGCCGGTACGTATCCTCACACCCGGATCCTGTTCATGTCCGGCTACAACCCGGGAAGCCCCATTCCCGAGGCACAGTTCCTCGCCAAGCCGTTCGACCGCAAGACCTTGCTCAGGAAGATCGAAGTGGCGACCTCCGGCACCATCGCGGGCGCTGCGTCCCGAGCACCGGCAGCCGGCGGCTCCTAACGCCTGGGCGGGGGCGCCTTGATCGGCTCGAGCGCGCCCTTCTTGAGGCCGATCTCCGGCACGTCGCCCTTGATCGACTTCGCGAGCTGGATCGATCCGCGCGGGGCGAAGGCGAGGTTGAGCGCGGGCGACGTGGACGGCGCGCCGCGGCCGTTCGGTCCGCCCCAGATGCCGCGCCGCGGGTTCTTGCACGCGATCGGGCCGGTCCATGCGTGCCGGATGATGTAGCGGCCCTGGAAGTTGTTGATGCTCGATGGCTTCGCGCCTTCCTCGAGCTTCGTCCCGCTGACCACGAACTCGCGCCCACCGACGATCGGCGGCGCCGCGCGGAACACGAGGTCATTCGTCAGGTCCTTGCCGTAGCGCGCGTGCAACCGGGTGAGCACGAAGTCATTGCCGAACCGGGGCGGCATGCGGCGCTTGCCCGGCGGGGGCGGAGCCGGCATCGGCGCCGGGCGGCCGCCGGCGGGTGCGCCCTTGCCGGGCGACGGTGCGGGACCCGGGCTCGGCGGCGCGGCGAGCTGGTTGCCGTCGAGGACGTCGGCGCCGAGCGTCAGGAAGTCGTTGCCGTTGAGCGCGGGACCTGGGCACGGGTCGCACGTCGTGGCCTGCCACGCGTACTCGGTGACCACCGCGCCGGGGTTCTTCTCCAGCGTGCGATCGAACAGCGACGCATAGAACGCGCCGAACCGCTCCTTGATGTCGTCCTTGACGTCGAGGTTCGTCGGGATCGTGACGTTCGGGTAGTTCGCGACCTCGTAGCGCTGGCCCGGCGACAGGATGCTGACGATCAGGTCCTGCGTGCCGCTCGAGTTCGCGAGCCCCAGCCGGATCGGCAGCTCGAAGCTATCCGAGTCGTAGTGGAAGCGGAGCGGCGACAGATCGGCGCGCCCGTCGACGAACTGGACCTTCTTCGGATCGACCTTCGCGACGAAGAACTTCATGCCGCCCTCGACGTACGGCCGGAGCAGCGGCTCGGCGCCCTTCGGGATCGAGTACTTCTCTCGGCGCAGCCAGGTATCGAGGCCGGTCGAGTCCTTCGCCGACAGGATCAGGATCTTGTACTCGCCGACCGAGAACTGCGCCTCGATCGTCACGCCGAGGTCGTCGGGCGAGCTCGACTTCTTCTTCGGGGAGGGCGGCGCGGCGCCGGCGCTCGCCCTGATCGACGTTTCGTACTGCATCTCCGGCGCGCACGGGTCCTGCTCCCAGTACTCGACGAGGCGCGGCGCGCCCATGCGCTCGACGTTGGCGAACACGGCCTTCGGTAGCGTCTTGACGTCGGCCTCCTTGAGCACGACCGGCACGGGGATCACCATCGCGAACTCGCTCGGCGGTCCCTTGTAGTTGTTCTGCATCGACAGCACGGTGCGCGTGCCCTTGCGCATCAGCACGACCTGCGTCGCGTCGGCGACGAGCTGGTTCTCGCCGGGGGCGACGTAGAACCCACAGAACGCGTCGGCGGCCCGGGGAGCCAGGCATGCCAGCGCGACCACGACCACGATGGAGAGTTTCCTCATCGCGCGAACGTAGCGCGGGTGTTGCTCCGATGCGACCGGAGCTACGGAAACTCGACGCCGACCGGCGGCTCGCTCTCGCCCCCGCCGACCCCCAGTGTGTACGAGTCACCATCGAAGCAGAGGACGCTGCGATCGGCCCTGAGCGCACACGCGGGGCGCTGCAACGTGAACCGCTGCGCGGCGGCGAGGTCGGCCGGGACGGACCGCGGAGGAAACCGCGTCTCGTTGCTGCGACAGATCACCGTCGACGCGGTCTGCGCACAGCCGGTGTGCTCCGACGCGAACAGGCGCAGCGCGCCGGTGGTCAGAGGCGTCGTGGTCGCCCTCGGTTTGCCGCCGACGATCTCGAGCAAGACCTCGGACGCATCGCCACCCGCACGGCGCAGGAAGATCCGTGCGATCGGGAAGCGGGCGCCGGGATCGGCGCCGACGAGCCGCGGCGGCGTCCGCTCGATGACCACCGGGCCCGCCGCGGCGAGCTCGACGGTGTCGGGTGCGCCGAACGTCACCTGCTCCGTGGTCCAGCTGGCGGTCTCGGCCCAGCACCGGATTGCTCCGCGCGTGGCGGCGGCGGCCGCGCGATCGAGCACGCAGATCCACGAGCCCGCGATCGCGATGGCCGTCGCGGTCTCGGTGTCCGCGATCGGCGTCGGCGTGGTCGCGGCCGAGCGACCGAGGCGCGGATCGCCGAGGTGGACGAGGCGACCATCGATCTTCGCGATCACGCCGGCGTCGGTCGCGGTGAGCTCCGTCGCTCCACGCAGCTCGACCACCTCGGTGGGATCGACATGATCGATCGCCGGGACCGTCTCCTGGCCCCAGCACGACACGCGGCCCTGACGGCGCAGCACGCACACGTGGCTGCGCCCCGCGACGACCCGTTCGGCGTCGGTGATGCTCGAGAATGTGATCGGGATGTCGGTCGGGCCCGGATGGCGCCCGGCGCCGCGCCCCCAGTAGGCGAGCTGGCCGTTCGCGCGCACCGCGATGACCCCGAACCGCCAGTTCACCAGATCGACGGCATCCGTCAGCCCGTGCGCGGGTGTGAGGTTCGGCGTTGCGGGCGGCGGTGTTCCGAGCTCGCCGTGCTCGTTGTTGCCCCAGCACGCGACGCCTCCGCCGACGATCGCGCACGCATGGGCGCCTCCTGCTGCCACGTCCGTGGCATCGAGCGTCAACGTCGAGGGCTCGCGAGACTGCAGGGCGCAGGTGATCGCGGTCCCCGACCGGATGCAGCGGTCCCGGGCCAGCTCCTCGGAGGTCGGGACCTGGGGCGCCTTGGCCTTGGCGTGCTGATCGAGCGCCGCGCAACGCACCGGTTCGGTCCCGCTGCGAGCGCAGACGCCGATCGCGCTCTCGACCAGCTCGGTTCCGGACAGATCCGCGACGAGGCGCGGCCTGCCGATGTGGAGCGCTCGCGGGCGACCGGGCGGTGCGAGGTACTCGTCGAGCGGCGCGGGGTCATCCTTGCTCTGAGACTCCTGGCGATAGAGATCGAGGCACTTGATCTGCCCGCCCTCGATGAGGGCGCAGGCGTAGCTGACGCCTGGAAACTGCCAGTCCGGACCGGCCAGCGGACCGACGACCAGGGCCCGTACGCGATCGAGTCCTCGGACCGCCTCGAGGCGCATCGGCTGAGCACCGACCCAGCAGCCGACGCGACCGGTGGTGCGCAGCGCGCAGACGGCATCGCTATCCACGGCGATCGTCGCGGCGTCGGCGATCCCGGCCAACCGCTTCGGATCGAGCCGAGCCTCGGCACCGGCGATGCGCAGCGGCAGGCTTCCACACGACACCTGTCCATCGCGGTGCTTCGCGCACAGCATGCGCGACGACAGCGCGATCGACGCGACGTCCGCGAGGTCGGCGATCCGTCGTGGCGTTCCGATGTCGGCGCCCCAGCACGACACCACCCCGCTGCGATGCACCGCGCACGTCGCGGAGTCGGCGGCGTC
>JAYVLW010000975.1:0-5210 GCA_043759315.1 Myxococcales bacterium | reverse complement strand
GCTACCACGACGCCTGTCACCTGGGTCGGGGGCTGGGCCAGTACGATCAGCCGCGCAAGCTGCTCTCGCGGGCGGTCTTCGCGGTGCACGAGGCGGCGTCGATTCGCTCGGAGGGCGGCTGCTCCGGGGGCGGCGGGCTCCTGCCGCGCACGATGCCCGACGTGGCGGTGGAGGTCGCGCGGCGCCAGGCCCTCGAGGTCGCGCCCGAGCCTGACGTGAAGGTGGTGACCGCGTGCCCGACCTCGAAGCGAATGTTCGAACGCTCGGGGAAGACGTCGTACGATCTGATGGCGCTGCTTCGCCGCTGGGTGGAGTCCTGATCCGATGAAGACCTTTTTCGTGGTGAACCCGAAGAGTGCCAACGGCGCGACCGGCCGTCGCTGGGCCGAGCTCGCCGCCACCATCGCGCGCACGCTGTCGGACTTCGGCGTGGAGTTCACCAAGGGGCCGCTCGACGCGGTGCACCTCACCCGCGCTGCGATCAAGAGCGGCTACGAGTGCATCGTCGCCGTCGGCGGCGATGGCACCATCAACGAGGTCACCAACGGCTTCTTCGAGGACGGCAAGGTGCTCAACCCGAACGCGGCGCTGGGCGTGTTGCCGCGCGGTACGGGTGGCGACTTCCGCAAGACCTTCTCGTGGGACCTCGACTCGGACGCTGCGATCAAGCGGCTCAAGACGCCGGACACCCGGCCCTTCGACGTGGGCAAGTGCGACTTCCTCGGCCACGACGGCAAGCTGCAGACCCGCTACTTCGCCAACATCTGCAGCTTCGGCGTCTCGGGGCTCGTCGACCAGGAGGTGAACCAGACCTCCAAGGCGCTGGGCGGAACCATCTCGTTCATGTGGGGCTCGCTCAAGGCGATGACCAAGTACAAGGACCAGCGCGTGCGCTTGACCCTCGACGACAAGCCGCTCGAGGAAGTGATGGTCACCACCCTCTCGGTCGCCAACGGCAAGTTCTTCGGCGGCGGCATGAAGGTCGCGCCGGCGGCCGAGCTCGACGACGGCACCTTCGAGGTGGTGTCGATCGGCGACCTCGGGATGGGCGAGGTGCTCGCGATGAGCAGGAAGATCTACAAGGGCGATCACCTGGCGATGGACAAGGTCAGCGTCCGTCGCGCGAAGGTGGTGGAGGCGGAAGGCATCGAGCCCGGCGCCGTGATCGAGCTCGACGTCGATGGCGAGAATCCGGGCCGGTTGCCCGCCCGGTTCGAGGTCGTGCCCGCGGCGCTGTACGTGGCGGTGGCTGCCACGTAGGCAAGATGCTGCGCGCCGTTCACAGTAATCGCGCGGAGGCGTTGCTTGCCGCGCTGCTCGAGGCATTGCCGCCCGCGGACCCGTTCGCTCCATCGACGATCGTCGTCGGAGGGCACCTCGGTCAGCGCTGGCTGATGCGCGAGCTCGCGCTGGCGCGTGGCATCGCTGCCGGGCTCGACATCATCACGTTCGATCGGTTCGTCGAGCGCACGTGGGCCGATCCGGATCTCGGGCTCGAGTCGTTCGATCGCGCGCAGCTCGCCGCCGTGCTCGCGAGCGTTCTCGACGACACCGCGGTCGTGCGCTCGCTGCCACAGGTGGCCGCGTATCTCGACGAAGCACCCGATGGCGGTGATCGCGCCGGGCCGCGCCGCGTGCAGCTCGCACATCACCTCGCACGGCTGACGTGGGGCTACGCATCCACGCGCCCCGACTGGATGCCCGCGCTGATCTCCGGGCAGGTCCCGGCAGAGCTCGCGGGCGACGCGGCCGCGCCGTGGCAGGCGAAGCTGATCGCCGCCGCGTTCGCGCGCGCGTCGCGCACGGCCGACGAAGGACACCGCGCGCTCGTGCCGATGCTGCCGTGGGCCCGCCGGCGGCTGCACCTCGAGCAGCCGAAGCTCGCCGGGCCGCTCGCCGTGTTCGGGATGCCGTACCTGCAGCGCGCGCAGCTCGAGGCGCTCACGGATCTCGGGCAGACCACGGAGATCACCGTGTACCTCCTCGATCCGTGCCGCGAGCTGTGGGACGACGTCGCCGGCCGGCGCGCCGCCGAGGGAACCACGGATCCGCTGCCGCTCGTGCTGTGGGGCCGTCCCGTGCGGGACACGCTGAGCGCGCTCGTCGAGCGCACCGGCGGCGATCTCGAGGATCGGTTCGTCGTGGAGCCGGGCACCACGGCCCGCGAACGAATGCTCGCCGACGTTCGCGATCGCACCACCACGGCCTCGTGGGAGGCGGACGGCCGCGCCGCGGACGCGGGCGTCACGGTGCTCGCGTGCCCGAACGCGCGCCGCGAGGTCGAGGCCATCGCCGCCGAGGTGCGCCGCCTGCTCGATGCGGATCCGGCGCTGCACGCGCACCAGATCGCGGTGTGGATCGCGGGCGAGTCCGCAAGCTACCTCGCGCAGGCACCGTCGGCGTTCGAGGCGGTCGGCGTGCCGTGTCACCTCGTCGACGCGCCGATCGACGACCGCGGCCGGATCGCCGAGGCGATGCTCGCGCTGCTCGAGCTACCGACCTCCGGCATGGCGCGGCGCGATCTCCTCCGCGTGATGACGCACCCGGCGGTGCTCGCCGGCCACCCGCACGTCGACGCGGCGGACTGGGTGCGCTGGACCGAGCGCCTCGGCATCGCGCACGGCGCCGACGCGGCCGCGCACAAGGGGACGTACCTCGAGGAGTTTCCCGGCCAGTTCCACTGGGACCAGGGCGTGCGCCGCCTCGCGCTCGGCGCCTTCATGGTCGGCGAGCGCTCGGAGCGCGGGCCGGCGCGGATCGCGCGGCTCGAGCTCGCGCCCGAAGAGCTGCGGCCGGATCAGCAGGCAAGCGCGGCGACGTACGCGCTGCTCGTGCGCTCGCTCTCGGACGACGCCGCCTGGCTGGCGCGCCGCGAGGCCACGTTGACCGAGTGGGCCGAGCTGTTCGCGAGCCTCGTCGATATCTATCTCGCACCGCGGGACACCGATGCCACGCGCGACCTCGAGCGCGTGCGCGCGATGCTCGCGGGCCTCGCGCATCTCGACATCGATGGCCGCCAGGTCGGGTTCCGCGAGGCGCGCGAGCACGCGGCGCGCAAGCTCGAGTCGTCCACGTCGAACCGCGGCGAGCCGCTCGCGGCCGGGGTGATGGTGGCGCCGATCTCGTCGATGCACACGCTGCCGTTCGAGATCGGCTTCGTCGCCGGGCTCGACGAGGGCGCGTTCCCCGCCGGCGATCAGCCGAGCCCGCTCGATCTCCGCCGCGATACCCGGCCCGGTGATGTCACGCCGCGGGATCGCGATCGCGCCGCGTTCCTCGAGGTGCTGCTCGGTGCGCGCCGCGCCCTGTACCTGTCGTACGTCGCCGTCGAGGCGAAGAGCGGCCAGGCGCTCGGGCCATCGTCCGTGGTGCTCGAGCTCGCGGATGCCCTCGCGCCGTATCTCGGTGCACCATCGAGCCGCGAGGCGCTCGCGAAGATCACACGCCGGGAGCCGCTGCATCGGTTCGGCGGCACGCTGCCCGGCGTGGTCCCCGCGATCGCGCACGAGCGCTGGGCCTGTCAGGTCCGCGACGCCGTGCGCACCCATCTCCGCGCCGGCAACCACAACATCCCGGACGAGGACGGCCTGTTCTCGCTGCTGTCGGATCCCAGCCAGGCACCGCTGCGCGCCGCGCTCGGCATCGTCGAAGCACCGCCCTCGGCGCGCGCCGCGGCCACCTCTCGTGGCCTCACGATCGCGAACCTCCGCACGTTTCTCGAGTACCCCGTGCAAGCGTGGGCGCAGGCGGTGCTCGGCCTCGACGAGGTCCCCGATGACGACACCGTGGAGCACAGCGACGAGCCGTTCCACCTCGATCGCGCCCAGCGCGCCACGCTGCTTCGCGACGTGTTCGGCGCGCACCTCCGTGATCCGAGCGCCGCGCTCGAAGCGGTCTACGACAAGGCGGTCTCCGATGCGCAGCTCCGCGGCCAGTTCCCCGTGGGTGTGTTCGCCGAGGCCGCGCGCGCCGTGGATCTCGCCACGCTCGGCACGTGGCGCAGCCGACTCGGCCCGGTGCCCGTCGACGGCGTGATCCGCTACGGCTTTGGCCGCGCGTCGGTCGCCGGTGCGCAGCTCCTGCCCGCGCTCGTGTTCGAGCTCCCCGGTGGCCGCACCGTCCGGCTGACCGGGCAGACCGAGCTGCTCGTCAAGACCGGCGCTCGCCACACCTCGGCGATCGTGCTGTTGCGCGAGCTCGAGAAGAAGACCCCGTATCACCTGCGCGGCGCGTTCGATCACGTGCTGCTCGCCGCCGCCGGCATCGCCACCACGGGTCACGCCCACAAGCTGTTCGATCCGAAAGGCAACGTCGCCGAGACCGAGCACACGCCGTGGACCCAGGCCGATGCGCGCGCGTACCTCACGGGCCTGATCACCGATCTGCTCGACGGCGTTCACGGCTATCTGTTCCCGTTCGAGGCGCTGGTCCGCGCGCTCAACGGCGGCAAACCCTCGTATCGGACCACAGGCGATCAGCGCAACGTGCTCGGCTACGGTCCGATCGACCGGGCCGATGGGCTCGAGGCGCCGCCCGATGCAAAGGCGATCGCGATGCGCCGGTTCGGCCCGCTCGTCGAGCGCATGCACGGCGGCCACGGCTTCGAGGGCAAGTCATGACGCAGGTCGCGCGCCCGAGCTCCCTGCCCTCGCCCGCGGATCGGTTCGTGGTCGTCGAGGCGTCGGCCGGAACCGGCAAGACGTACTTCCTCGAACACCGGGTGGTCGATCTGATCCTCGCCGGTGCCGAGCTCGGTCAGCTGTTGCTCGTGACGTTCACCGAGAAGGCCGTCGCCGAGCTGCGCATGCGCATCCGCGATCTGCTGGATCGCCTGTCGCGCGTGGAGGTCGATGCCCCGGGCGACTCGGTGTGGACCATCGATGACGACGCGAAGCGCAGGCTGCGCGCCGCGGTGACGGCATTCGATCACGCGCCGATCTTCACGATCCACGGGTTCTGCCACCGCATCCTCGTCGAGGACGCGTTTGCAGCGCGGCGCCTGTTCGAGCAGACGCAGGTCGCCGACGAGGTCGCGTTCGATGCGGCGTTCGGCGTGCTCCTGCGCGAGCAGTTCGCGCGCGTCTCCACGGATCGCGATCTTCTATCCGCATTCCTCCAGACCAACCGCACCATCGAGCACCTGCGCGAGCTCCTGCTCAAGTGCGCGCGCGCCGACGCTCCGCTCCGCCGCCAGCTCGATCCAGCCGCGG
>JAYVLW010000974.1:0-3276 GCA_043759315.1 Myxococcales bacterium | reverse complement strand
GGAGAACAACAGCGTCTGCTTCTTGTCCGGCAGCGCCTTGACGACGCGCTCGATGTCCTCGAGGAAGCCCATCGAGAGCATCTCGTCGCACTCGTCGAGCACGAAGGTGTTGATCGCCTTGGTCTCGAGCACCCCGCGACCGATGAGGTCGAGCACGCGGCCCGGCGTACCGACGACCACGTGGACGCCGTTCTTGAGGTTCGAGATCTGCTTGCCGATCGGGGCACCGCCGTAGATCGGCTCGATGATCAGGCCGCGGTGCTTGCCGATGTTCGTCAGCTCGCGCGCAACCTGGAGCGCGAGCTCGCGCGTCGGCGCGAGGATCAGCGCCTGCGGCTGACGAGCCATCGGGACCAGCTTCGACAGGATCGGTAGACCGAACGCGGTGGTCTTGCCGGTGCCCGTGCGGGACTGGACCATGAGGTCCTTGCCGGCGTGCACCGGACCGAACACCGCGATCTGGACCGCGGTGGGCTGGAAGTAACCCATCTCATCCAGCGCCTGCCGGATGTCGGAGTGAAGGTCGAAGTCGGCGAAGCTCGGGAGCTTCACGGGCTCGGCGGGAGCCTCGATGGTGGAGTCGGTGGTGGAGGGCTCAGCAGCGGTGAGCGCCGCAATGGCGGCCTGATCGGCCACACCGTTCTCGTGTGGCGCTGTTTCGTTCGTCATCTAATAGGACCTTGGCGTGTGATTGCTCTCCGAGATCATCCAGTCGGAGCGCTGGTCGGGGCTGGAGTTCCTGGAGATTCGCAGGCACGCGACGACGTCGTCCGTGGCTGCTCCATAGATCCGCCCCGATGCAGAGCTCGCGCTGCGGATGTTGATCCGCGTCGTGGCGAGCTCCGTGTTCGGTGACCATGACTGTCGCTATCCCGTGATTTCGCGCAGACCTTAGTCGGCGCGGGGCATCGGGTCAAGGACCGTCAGCGGGCCGCTCGACGGGCCGCTCAGCGGGGTAGCGTCAGGCGCACGATACCGGCGGTATCGGAGTCGCCGCGGCCCTGGAGGTTCGCGGGGATCGGGCAGCTCGAGGGCGGGTTCAGGACCTCGGTACACAGCGCCAAGCTGGCGCTGAGACGGAAGATCTTCACCTCTGCGCCCTCGACCTCGATGCCGTCGGGGTCGAGGACGAGGCCCCGGATCGCGGCCGCGTCCGGGAGGCGGACCTGGTCGACCGAGACCGTGTTGAGCGTGGTGTCGCGCGGGATCTCGATCTCGTTCTTGACCCAGCTGGGCGCCCGCGCCTTGCTGGCCGGCTCGAACGCGAGGTCGTAGTGCCCCCACAACGTGGCGATCGTGGGGTCGACCCACAGCGCGAACTCACCCGTGTCGGGGGTCAGCGTGGTCGCGGCGGGGATCGCCGAGACGAACGCCTGCGGCGCATCGGGGAAGCTCCAGGTGAACCGCAAGGACGGACGCGCGGTCACCGACACATCCTTGAGCGGGTTGCCGAGGTAGTCGGCAACCTCGCCGCGGATCGCGATCCGGGTGGGCAGCAGCAGGGGGGCAGACGCGAGCGTGAGGGGCTGATCGAACAGCACGCCCATGTTCGAGCTCGCGGGCGGGACGACGTCGATGTGGTAGCGCTGCACCATCGCGCTGCCGTCGAGCAGCATCAGGGAGACATTGCCGCTGTCGTCGGCGGTGCCCTCCGCGGTGAACGTGGCCAGCGTCTGGCCACCCGTCGTGCCGCCGAGCGTTGCGCTGACCGTGACCCGTGCGCCGCGCACCCCGTTGATCGAGCCCGAGCCATCCACGCCCTTGATCGGGAACGTGTACGCCTTCACGTTGCCGAGGCTCGCGGGCTGGACGAGCGTCCGCGTCGAGGACACGCTCGACGGAATCTCCAGCTGGTGCAGGGTGGGTGCCGCGGGGGCGCTCGCCGCGGGGCGCGCGATCAGCTCGACGTTGCCCACCAGGTTGTCCGCGAGGACGAGGTGGAACTTGCCGTCGGAGCCGGTGTAGTCGACCGACGAGACCTCGGTCGGCGGCGCCGACGGCTCCCAGTGGCCGATCGCGACCACGCGATAGTGCGAGAGCCCGCCGCCGAGCGCGCCGACGACCGTGCCGTCGATGGTCGGCAGGTCCGCGCCGCCGAGGAGGATGGTCTTCGTGTAGGAGTTGTTCTTCGCGTCGAGCGGGAACCGGATCGGCGGGTACAGCTCTGCCGCGCTGGGGCTGCCACCCTGCGGCTCGTCGCCGCGGCCGGTCGGGATCACGGTGACGACGTACGGCGTGTCGTTCGCCGCGGTCTTCGGGAGCGCGACCTCGAACGACGGGCCGGTCGACCCGGCCGTGCCGACCGCGCCCTCGGCGTCGGCGATCACCTTGAAGCCGGGGCCACCCTTGAACATCGAGGGCCGCGTGATCGTGATCGTCGCGCCGATCGTGCCGCGGTCGCACGGATTCGGCACAACACAGGCCGCCTCGACCCGGCCGCTGAACACCGTCGGTCTCTGCAGATGGAGGTCGGCGATCCAGCCATCGGCGGCGATCGCCGGCATCACCAGCTCGCGCGGTACGAGATCCTTGCGCTCCGCGGGCGGCGAGATGACGACCGCGTACATGCCCTGCGGCGGGTTGCCGTAGCAGGTGCCCTCATCGCAGATCTCGCCGTTCGCGGTATCGCAGTCGCTCGCCTGCGTGCATTCGGGCGCGGGACCCGACGGCACGTCGAGACATGCGGTCAGCGGAGCGAGAAGGAGCAGGGGGTACTTCATGATTCGTGGGCGATGCACTTGAGGAAGTAGAAGACGGAGGTCTTGAGCCCGCCGGGCGGCATCGCCTGGAACGCGGGCGTGCCCGACTCCAGCGGCTCGCGATCGAACACGACGATGGTCATGTTGCGGGTCTGGCCGATATCGGCCGTCTGGCACAGCGCGGTGACGTCACACATCACGGAGCGCTGCGGAGCGGCCGGCATCGGAGGCGGCGCGGTGCAGGTCACCCGTGCGGGCTTCGGGTCGCCCACGGAGTAGTCGACGAACGCGCGCACGTAGAGCGTGTCGCTGACGTCGGTGTCGATCAGTGTGGCGTTGATCGAACCGGCGGTGATGCCCTGCTCGAACGTCACGGTCTCTCCCGGCGGCAGCTCCTGCTGGTCGCTGCGCACCGCGAGGATCGCGGGAGGCGAGTTCACGCCGGCGTCCTGATCACCGACCGACAGCGACGGCGGAATCACGCAGCCTCCCAGGACAACCGATGCGAGCAACAGCAGTCGAACCACACGTGCCCGGACATCATGCACCCCGTGCGCCAGGGGTGAGTGTCCCTGTG
>JAYVLW010000973.1:0-2953 GCA_043759315.1 Myxococcales bacterium | reverse complement strand
CCGACGGCGACGAGCACGCTGATCGCCATGCACCGCTCACCCGCGGAGCCGTAGCCCGCGGAGACGGCGGCGTCGGCCGCGAGCTCCATGTCGGCGTCGGGGAGCACGATCATGTGGTTCTTGGCGCCGCCAAGCGCCTGCACGCGCTTGCCGTGCTTCGTGCCGGTCTCGTAGATGTACTGCGCGATCGGGGTCGAACCGACGAACGAGATCGCCGAGATCTTCGGATGCTCGAGGAGGCGATCGACCGCGACCTTGTCGCCGTGGACGACGTTGAACACGCCCGGCGGCAGGCCTGCATCCGCGAGGAGCTGTGCGCAGAAGTTCGCGCACGACGGATCCCGCTCGCTCGGCTTGAGCACGAACGTGTTCCCGCACGCGATCGCGATCGGGTACATCCACATCGGCACCATCGCCGGGAAGTTGAACGGCGTGATGCCGGCGACGACGCCGAGCGGCTGGCGGATCGAGTAGCTATCGACCTCGGTCGACACGTTCTCCGAGTACTCGCCCTTGCCGAGGTCGGCGATGCCGCACGCGAACTCGATCACCTCGAGGCCGCGATTGACCTCGCCGAGCGCGTCGGCGGTGACCTTGCCATGCTCCAGCGTGAGCAGCTTCGCGATCTCGTGCTGGTGCTTGTCCACGAGCTGGCGGAACGCGAACATGATCTTCGTGCGCTTCGCGATCGAGACCGAGCGCCATGTCTGCGACGCCTTCCACGCGGACTCGACCGCCTCATCGACGACCGCGGGCGTCGCCAGCGCGACGTGGCTCTGAATGTCGCCGGTGGCCGGGTTGTAGACTTCGCCGTGCCGCTCCGCGGTCTTCTCGGAGAGCTTGCCGTCGATCCAGTGCGTGATCGTGTTCGCCATTGAGGCATAGCCGTACCATGCGAGGCCGGGAAGCCGCGAGCCGCGGTTGAGATCGGGTGTTGCCGTCGCGCAACTTCTGGTTAACGCAGCGCAATGCAAGGCGACGCGGAGGAACGAGCCGGCGACCCTACGCGCGCTGGGGCATCAGGGAGCGCTCGCCGCGACCGCCGCACCACTGCGGACGGCCTGGCGGCGACCCGCGATCAGGTGCCAGGCAAGCACTCCGAGGACTCCGGCGAAGAAGATCCCGATGTAGACGGAACCGAGCTGCGGGTAGCTCGAGGTCGTGAAGTTGGCGATCTGCTTCGAGCCGAAGATCGCTGGCGTGAACGGCTCGAGCTTGATCGGCGCGTCGGGATCGAGGTTGTGCCCGAACACGTACAGCTTGTAGACGAACTTGCCGAACGCGAACACGCCGACGTAGAGCGCGATCACCGCGAGATCCACGAGGGAGCGCACGTTGCCGATCGCCGCGCAGCGGAGCGTGAGCACGATCAACAGGCCGAGCGCGAACGGGATCCAATCGAGATCGGAGAGCTCGGCGCGGTCGATCTTGTGCATCCCGATGTAGTGGTTGAGCGTGTTGATCTCCTTGATGTGCTGACCGTGGTTACCGCCATCGATCTTGTGGGCATAGATCTCCATGTAGAGCCCGTCGGGGTACTGCGGCGCCGTCATCGAGATCCGCCACAGCGGCTGGGTCATGGTGAGCGCGAGCGGGATCACGATCAGCAGGAGGACCAGCCGCGACCACATGAACAGCGGGCGGTCGAGGAAGGCGTAGAACTTGTCGATGGCGAGCTGCATGAGCGGACTCCTTCAGATGCGATCGCTGCGCCGGAACCCGAGGTACGCGATGGTCCAGGCGCCGAGCCCGACGACCGCAGGCCACGCCACGCCGATCGCGAACAGGGTGCCACCGCCGACGCGGTTGGCGAGATAGAAGCCGACCGGGCCGAAGGTCGAGAGATCGGGCTGGAGGTGAGAGAGCAGCGCGAGGCGTGCGGCCTCCACCGGATTGAGGACCGCCAGCGTGAACACCGCGTGCGGATCCAGTCGCCACCGGAGCATCAGTCCGATCAGCCCGAAGTCGAGGAGGGCCACGCCGAGCGCCCAGGCGAGCACGAGATACGTGATGACGCGCGCCGGGTTGCGCACGAACACCGAGATCGCCGCGCCGATGCCCGCGAACGCGAGCAGGAGTGAAGCCGAGACGGCGAGGCTGCGCACGATGTACGGCCACGGGATGGGATCGCCGTGGACCAGCTGTCCCCACACCCCGATCCCGACCATGACGCCGGCGAGCGGGAGGACGAGCGCCAGGTAGCGAACGCCGCACACGGAGAGAAACCATGCCCCGGGCGACAAGGGCTGGCTGAACAACAGCTCGAGCGAGCCGTCCTCGCGTGCGCGCTGGACCGCGGGCGCGAGCGCCATCAGGGCGATCAGCGGGAGCACCAGGATCAGCGCGTGCGAGAACGAGAGCAACACGCGGGACGTCCCCGTGAAGCCCAGGATCGACGACTCGCGGACGCCCACGGTGAGCAGGACTCCGCCGAGGATCGCGTAGGTCGCGACACAGAACCAGATCCAGCGCGAGCGCAGGACCTCGGCGAAGTCGAGGCGTGCCGCGGCGCGAAGTTGACGTCCGAAGCTCATCGCATGTCCTCGCTCGCGTGGGCCTGCGCGGCCGTGCGCCGCGCGGCCTCCAGATCGATCGCGTGCGGCGTGCCCGGCTCGACGGCGATCAGCCCCGACCCCATCGGCGTCGTGCCGTTCGTGGTGAAGCTGACCCGATCGGACGGTAGCCAGCGATCTCCGATGCCCGCGTGAAACCACAGGCGGTGCACGGCGGGGTGATGGTCCTCGAGGTAGCGGAGCGCGCACCCGGGGTCATCGAAGGACATCACCTCGCCCTCCTCGGTGATCAGCTGCGCCGCATGGTGCGGGTCACCGATCAACATCTGGCAGTGCGAGCACGCTTGCCGGTTCCACTCGATCGGCTGGACCTCGTCGGGGATGCTGTGGCCGCCGCGAACCACGAGGATCACGCCGACCACCGCGGCGACGAGGAACCC
>JAYVLW010000972.1:0-5055 GCA_043759315.1 Myxococcales bacterium | reverse complement strand
ACGAAGTAGCCGACCACCGCACAGCTCGAGGGCGTGCCGACGAGGATCGCGGCCTTCTTGTCCGAGAGCAGGCCGAACACGCCCGCGCCGGTCGGGACGAGCTTCGTCTCGCCGACGTTCACGGTGCCCTCCCAGATCGTGCCGGCCTTGCGCTGCGTCGCCGGATCGGACAGCGACACGATGCGGACCTTGGTGTCCTTCTCGTAGCCGTGCACGACCGCTTCGGACGCCGTGTAGAAGTACGTCGTGTACATCCGGCCGTCGCTCGCGACCTGAACGGGGGCGGGCGTGGGCTTCGGTGCGATCGCCGGCTTCGGCTTCTCCACGGGCGTCGGCGCCTGGCGATCGGCGCTATCGGCCTTCTTGCAACTGCTCAGCGCGACGAGGGACAGGATCACGGCAGCGGTCGTACGCACCCCGGATCCAACGACCGAGCCGCTCCGCCGGTCTACCTACATCGCCGCCTTAGTTGACGTTGACGCCGACACCGAGGCTGCCGAACGCCGCCGAGCTGGCGATGGTGGCGTCGAACCGAACGTCCAGGACGAACACGCGGGTCCGGATGACCGCGAAGCTGACCGCCCCGTTTCCGCCCACGCCGAAGCCGGCGTTCGCGAACCCGGGATCGAGCGCGAGCACCGCCGCGGGGCCTGCGCGCACGGACAGCCGTGTCATCGGCCAGTAGGCGAGGCCCATGCCCCACGCGAACCCGATCGCTCCGCCGGCGTCATCGCTACCGCTGACCATCGAGAACTGACCGACAAGGCCGAGCCGGGGACCGAGCATGCCGCCGATATACAAGCCTCCCGATGGCAGCGGTGTCGACGTGTTGTCGAGGCGGCCCATCCCGACGTGGATGCCGAAGATCGTCCCCCACCGCATGTTTTCCTCGCGCGGAGGGCCCCAGTGTAGGGATGGTCCGGTGACCTGGGTGATCGTGCCACTCGCATCGAACATCGCGCTCGCGAAGTTCTCGGTTTTCTCGACAACGCCCGGCCGCGCGATCGCGGCGATGTCGACCGAGGTCGGCGTCAGGGAGACAGATGCCGCTCCAGATGGCAGCTCGACGTGGGTGGTGGTGAACGACCACGCGGCGGCGGTCGCACTCGCCCGCGCCGGCGTGCCCCAGGCGCTCTCGATCTCGGCGCGCGTTCGGCCCTGCCAAGCAGCATTGACATCGACGGTCGCGCGCTCGCCGTGGTAACAGCCGCCTGCGATCATCACGATCGCACTCCAGCGCATCATCGGACCATCGTCGCACGTCAGACGAGCGCGCGGATCAGAGCAACCAGGCCCACGACCGGCGCGAGCGTCACGGTGGCCATCACCGCGAGCGTCGGCACCGCGACCGCAAGCATCCCAGCCACGTCGCGCACCCGCGTGGGTGGGGCCGGCTTGTCGAGACCGAGCTCGGCTCGCATCGCGTCGACGGTGCGAGGCAGGAGGTGGTCGACGCCGGCCTGGTCGTAGAGGTTGGTGGTGTTCCGGCCGCGAGCCCACGCGCGCGCGACCTTGATGGGTGCGACGACGATGCCGATCGCGAGCCCGCCCAGGTTGAGCACGGTCGCGGCGGTCGACTGCCGGCAACCGCTCGCCAGCTCCCATGCAGCGATCTCGGACTCGCCGGTCCACGAGGTCTGGTAGCCGGTGACCACGTGGTGAAGGTCATGGATCCGCACGGCCTTCCGCCGGCCCTCCGTATTGGGGATCTTCAGCGTCAGCTTCCACAGCTTGAGCGGCACCCATGCGAGGGCATCCCCCCCGTCGCTGCCGAAGCCGTTGACTTGATAGTAGTGCGCGCGAGCGGTACCGAGCGTGGTCTCGTTCATGAAGCAACCATAGGGATTCGATGTCGTCCGGGCTTTGGCGGCTCCTGCCGATCGATGGGCATCTCCCGCCAGATCGCGCCCGATGGAGGCGTAGGCTGGAGGTGTGGATGACCTGGCCGCCGATAGCGCGCTCGCCGCTCCGGCGTTCAGCTATGTCGACTTCGGAGCCGCCCATGGCCTCCCGCGCGCTGAGCTACTGGCGGCGGCACGGCTGACGGAAGACCTGAGGGCCGATCCCGACGCGAGATGCTCGCCGTTCGCATACGTCGTGCTGTGGAAGGAGCTGGTCTCCCGGCTCCCCGATGTGGTGGTCCCGGTCGAGCTCGTGCGCGCGATGCCGCCCACCGCGCTCGGGGTGACCGGGCAGGTGGTGCTCCGCGCCGATGATCTCGCTCACGCGACCGCGCTGATCGAGCGGTTCCTCCGGCTCACGGATACGGCGATGACGATGTCGCGCCCGGAGCGCGGCGACCTCGTGGGCTTCGCGATCGCGCATCGCCCGGAGGTGATGGCGATGCGGTTCCCGATCGAGCTGATGCTCGGCGTCGGTTTCCGTCTGATCTCGCTCGCCGCAGGCGGGCGCGTGCCGGTGGCGGAGATCACGTTCGCCCACGCCGCGGGTTACCCGGTCGCCGCATACCAGGAGCTGTTCGGCGTGCCGGTGAGGTTCGAGCAGCCGGAGACGGCGATGTGGATCCCCCGCGGCGCGATGGGCACGCCGTTCGCCGGGCGCGATCCGATCGCGCGTCACTACCTGGAGGCGCACGCGACGCAGCTGCTCGCGGCGGTGCCCGTCGCCGCCGCCGAGCCACGGCTCATCGCGCAGGTGCGCTCCGCGATCCTCGAGGAGCTGCCGGCGAGCGGCGCCGAGCTGGCGCGGGTCGCGAAGCGCGTGGCGATGTCGACGCGCACCTTGCAACGCCGCCTCGACGAGGCGGGCAGCGGATACCAGGATCTCGTCGACGAGGTCCGCGCCGCCGCCGCCCGGGCGTTGCTGCGCGACCGTGCGCGTTCGATCATCGATGTCGCGTTCGAGCTCGGCTACGCGGATCTCAAGGGCTTCTACCGGGCATTCCGTCGCTGGACCGATGCAACTCCGGCCGAGTGGCGAGCGAGGCATCCATGATCTTCCGCTGGCTCACCGAGCGCCGCCGCGCGCGTCTCCTCGAGACCGAGTTTCCCGCGGCATGGCGCGACATCCTCGCCACGAACGTCCGCGCCTACCGGCTGCTCGACGAGGACGAGCAGCAGCACCTGCGCAACCTCGTGCAGGTGTTCGTCGCCGAGAAGACCTGGGAGGGCTGCAATGGCCTCGAGGTCGACGACGAGATGCGCGTGACGATCGCCGGCTGCGCGTGCCTGTTGATGCTCGGGCGGGACCACGACCTCATGAAGGAGGTCGAGTCGATCCTCGTGTACCCGAGCACCGTGATGCTCCCGGATCAGAAGGCCGGCTTCTTCGATGGTCGGCCGCGGGTGGTGACCGAGGGCCGCGAGGTGCTCGGGCTCGCGCACCGCGGCGGCCCCGTCGTGCTCGCGTGGGACGCCGTGCTGCAGGGCGCGAGGAACGCCGGCGACGGCAACAACGTGGTGATTCACGAGATGGCGCACAAGATCGACTTCCTCGACGGCGAAGCCGACGGCACGCCGCCTCTCGACACCGCGGGGGAGCGGCGCGAGTGGGCGCGGATCTGCAGCGCGGCGTATCTCGCCGTGAAGTCGGGCGAGGAGCACTTCCTGCGCGACTACGCCGGCACGAACGAGGCGGAGTTCTTCGCGGTCGCGAGCGAGGCGTTCTTCGAGAAGCCGAAGCGGCTCCGCGATGAGATCCCCGAGCTCTACGAGTTGCTGCGAAGCTTCTACAACCTCGATCTCGCTGCGCGGTAACTGACAGCCCTGTCCACGATCCGACGGCAGTGCCCGGCAGCACGTGGCAGGCCTGCGTCGATCGACAACGGTACGCGGGTTGCTGTGGTCACTGCTTCGATGCAGCTCGTCGAAGTTCAGCGCCGCGCGGTCGACTCGATCAAGCGCCACGCGCTCACCCTGTCTCGATCCTCCTCGCGCGCGCAGGCAGCGATCCTCACCGAGTACCTGTGGGCGGAGGAAGGCGCCGAATCGGCGGCCCTCCAGCGCACCGCCGCGGCGAGCGCACCCGCGTGGCTCGGCAAGATGATCGCGAACCAGCTCGCCGACGAGGAGCGCCACGCTGCGCTGCTCCGCGCCCGGCTCGGCGAGCTCGGTGCCGCGACCGATCGTCCACCACCGGCGCTCGCGAAGGTGAAGCTGTGGTGGCTCGAGCGCGTGGTCGCGCCGTATCGCACCGCGTTCGCCGCCGGCGAGATCGTGGTGATGGTCGCGATCGCCGCGCAGTTCGAGGCGACCGGCGTGCGAGTGTTCGAACGTCACCTCGGGGTGCTCCCCCCCGATGATCCGCTCCACGCGATCATCGGCTCGATCGTCGCCGACGAACGCCGTCACGCGAAGAGCTGCGCGGCCGCGCTCGACAAGCTGGTCACGCCGCACGAGCGGTTTCTCTTGACGGAGCTGCGTGAGCGCATCGCGAGCGTGGACCGCGCGTTCGGCGTGACCATCGCGGTCGGCTACTGGTGCCTGGTCGCCGCGCGTGTCGTTGCTCGCCGGGAGGCCGCGTGATGGGCCCGCGCGTCGCGATCATCTCCGATACGCTCGACGACACCAACGGCGTCGCGATCGGGCTACGCCGGCTCGTCGCCGCGGCGAATCGCCAGGGCCACGCCCTGCACCTCGTCGGTGGGGCGCAGCCCACGCCGGTCGCGGGTGACGATGTGGTCCGGATCCCGTCGGCCCTCAGCGCCTCGTTGCCGATCTATCCCGACATGGTGTGGTCGGTCCCCGAGCTGCCGCCGCTCGTCGAGCACCTCGCGCGCTCCGCGGATCTCGTGCAGGTGTCCACACCGGGACCGATGGGGCTCGCGGGGATGATCGCCGCGCGCATGCTGCGCCTGCCGGTGATCGCGCAGTACCACACCGAGGTCGCCGAGTACGCGGCGCGGATGACCGGCATGCCGATGCTCGGCGCCATCGTGGGCCCCATCGTCGGCTGGTTCTACAAGCAGGCAGATCTGTGCCTCGCCCCGTCAGCCGCGGTCGTGCAGCGGCTGACCTCGCTCGGCGTGGCACCCGAGCGGATCGCGCGCGTCCGCCGCGGCGTGGACCTCGCGCTGTTCGATCCCGCGCGCCGTGA
>JAYVLW010000971.1:0-2611 GCA_043759315.1 Myxococcales bacterium | reverse complement strand
ACCCGCACCACCCGATCATCCTCGACTTCGGCATCGCGAAGCTCGGCGAGCAGGGTGGCGGCGTCACGAAGACCGGCATGATCGCGGGCACGCCCGCCTACATGGCGCCCGAGCAGATGCGCGATCTCCGTGTCGTCGATCGACGTAGCGACGTCTACGCACTCGGCCTCATCGCGTACCAGATGGTAACCGGCGGCTGGCTGCCCTATCAGGGCGACGACGCGCCGAACAGCTACAGCGAGCTCTCGGCCGCGGAGCTGTACCACCGACAGATGTCCCGCCCGCCGATCGATCCGCGCCAGCGCTTCGCGGGTGTTCCCGAGCGATGGGCCGCAGCGATCCTCGCCGCGATCAACCCCGATCCCGCGCGTCGACCTCAGACCGCGCGCGCATTCGCGATCATGCTCGCCGAGGCGACGTCCGGAGACTCGTTCTCGCAGCACGGAACGGACATCGTCCGCACACACGCACGCGAGCTACTCGATATCGGCAACATGATGGAGACGGTTCGCGCGCCGAAACCGGCTAGAATGCCCGTGCCGACGTCCCGCTACCAGCTTGGCGTTCGACTGGGTGCGGGCGGCATGGCGGAGGTGTTCCGCGGAACAGTGGTTGGCGCCGAGGGCTTCGCGCGCCCGGTCGCGGTCAAGCGCGTGTTGCCGGGGTTCTCCACGGTTCCGCAGTTTGCATCGATGTTCGTGCAGGAGGCGCAGATCGCATCGCGTCTCTCGCATCCGAACATTGTGTCGGTGCTCGACTTCGATCGCGATCCGGACGGGCGCTTGTTCCTCGTCATGGAGTACGTCGAAGGGCATGACCTCTCCAGCCTCGTCGAGACTGGGCCGCTGCCTCACGCGATCACGATCTTCGTGATCAGCGAGGCACTTCGTGGCCTCGGCCATGCGCACGATCTGCCAACGGGCGACGACATCCGTGGGGTCGTGCACCGCGACGTGTCGCCGCACAACGTCCTTCTGTCGTGGGAGGGCGCGGTCAAGGTCTCTGATTTCGGCATCGCTAAAGCGCGCGAGGCAACCGCCGCTACCGCCTCGACGATGATCAAGGGCAAGCCCGGCTACATGTCGCCGGAGCAGGCCAATGGAGAAGCACTCGACGGCCGCTCAGATCTGTTCGCGACCGGCGTCATGCTGTGGGAGATCCTGACGGGACGGCGTCTGTTCGAAGGCACGACGCAGGAGACGATCGCGCAGGTCCTGTTCAAGACGATCCCGCGACCGAGCTCGATCCATCCGGGCGTCCCGGCCGATCTGGAGACCATCACGATGCGGCTCCTGGAGCGCGAGCGCTCGCAGCGATACCCGAACGCGGAGGCCGTGATCGAAGATCTCGCACGCTGCGCGGATGCACCGCGCAACGGACGTTCGGACCTGGCGCGACTGCTCGCCGAGCGCTTCCCACAGGAGACCGCGTCACGATCCTCGCGGTCACAGCTGCCGGCTCGCTCAGCGGCGGACGGAACGGCCGAGACGGTGCAGGCGCGACCTG
This sequence comes from Myxococcales bacterium, assembly GCA_043759315.1. Taxonomy (GTDB): domain Bacteria; phylum Myxococcota_A; class Polyangia; order Haliangiales; family Haliangiaceae; genus JABFXX01. Next base: position 1,105 of record JAYVLW010000971.1, on the reverse strand, counting down.
CGTGGCCGCAATCGAGCACCACGCTCGGCAGTGCCGCGAGTCAGTCGGTTGTCGGACCCGACGTTCCGAGGAGCCGGAAGCGCTGGTGGCTCGCGGCAGCCGCGGTCGTCGTCGCGTCAACCGCCGTGGTGTTCGCCGTCGCGCGCTCGCGGCACGAGCCGGAGACTCACGTCTCCAGCCCTTCGGTCGACACGTCTGCGGCGCCGGTAGGCGCGGTGACGCTCGACATCGCGACAGTACCGAAGGGCGCGCTCGTACGGGTCGATGGCATCGCGCGCGGGCCGTCGCCCGTGAAGGTGGCCGTCACGCGTGGAGTTCGCGTCGTGGTGGAGGCCGAGCTCGCCGGCTACCAGCCCGCCTCGCAGACGCTCGATATCGCGACCGCCGAACCTTCCGTGTCGATCGCACTGGCGGCATTGCCGGCGAGCACTGCCGACGCGGGTACCGCTGACGCAGCCGTCGTGACGAGCGCGCCTCCGGACGCCCGTACATCCACAAGGCCGCCCCGCAAGCAGCCATCCGCGGGGAGCAACGCCAGCACGTTCAATCCGAACGAAGTCGGTGGAGACTGATGGTTGCGTCGACTTGGGTTGCGCTCGCGCTGGTGGCTTCTCTTGTCGCCTGCGGCGAGCCCAGCAACGCCGACGATGTCGACGCCGGTGTCGACGGACATCCGGATGCCCCACCGGGATGCGATCGTCCCGACCTCGATGCGTCGTGGTTGCGCTTGCTCTTGACCGACTCCGTTGGCCAGCTCGCCCAGGCGCCGCGCTACTTGCCAACCGAGCGGACCGCCGCTCGGACGTACCTGTCGAACCAGTTGTCCTCGATGGGATGGACGCCTCAGCGGCAGTCGTACCCGAACGGCGAGAACGTGTTCGCGAGCATCCCGGCGACCATGGGCAGCGGAAAGACGATCGTGGTGGGCGCGCACTTCGACACTGTCTCGGGAAGCCCAGGCGCTAACGACAACGCGAGCGGCGTGGCGGTCGTGCTCGCAGTCGCACGCTACCTGAAGGACACGACGTGTCGGACCTCGCCGGTGATCGTCGTGTTCTTCGATCAGGAGGAGCTGGGTCTGTTCGGTAGCCGCGCGTATGCAATG
>JAYVLW010000970.1:0-4516 GCA_043759315.1 Myxococcales bacterium | reverse complement strand
GCGAGCGGCAAGGACACGCGCGGTCTGATCCGGCAGCACCAGTTCGACAAGGTCGAGCTCGTGAAGCTGGTCTCACCAGAGACCTCGTGGGACGAGCTCGAGAAGCTGCGTTCCGACGCCGAGCGCGTGCTCCAGGGCCTCGAGCTCCACTATCGCGTCGTCACGTTGTGCACGGGCGACCTCGGGTTCGCTCCCGCGAAGACCTACGACATCGAGGTCTGGCTGCCGGGCCAGGATACCTACCGCGAGATCTCTTCGTGCTCGAACTTCGAGGACTTCCAGGCCCGCCGCGCGAAGATCCGCTACCGGCCGAACGCTGGTGACAAGCCGCGCCCGGTCCACACCCTCAATGGGTCAGGGCTCGCGGTCGGCCGGACCGTGGTGGCAATCCTGGAGAACTACCAGCAGGCGGACGGCTCCGTCGTGGTTCCGAAGGTCCTGCGCCCGTATCTCGGGGGGCTCGAGCGACTCGTTCCGAAGGTCTAGCGAGATCTTCCCGGATCATCCTTTACAAGGAGTCGCTGATCCCTATACTGCCGCCCTGCCTCTGGGACCGTCCTGGAGGAGTGGCCGAGTGGTCGAAGGCAGCGGTCTTGAAAACCGCCGAGCGCGAGCTCCGGGGGTTCGAATCCCTCCTCCTCCGCAGGCTTTGATAACCGAATAGCGTCACGCAAGTGGTCAGGGCGGGACGTCGCTCGAAGGACGAGCGGCGTCCCTGCCCACAATATGTTTTTCGTCCGTAACGATGTTTGGCAAGGCTTGGAGAGGTGGCCGAGTGGCTGAAGGCACCGGTTTGCTAAACCGGCATACTGGGTTTACTGGTATCGAGGGTTCGAATCCCTTCCTCTCCGCCGCTCGGCGAGGTTCGATGTTTTCGTGAACGAGGATCCGTAGCTCAATGGATAGAGCACCGGCCTACGGAGCCGGGGGTTAGAGGTTCGACCCCTCTCGGATCCGCAAGATGATGAATGATGAAGGCTGGATGGATGCCGCGCTGGAAGAGGCGCGGGCGGCTGGTGCGGCGGGAGATGTTCCCGTCGGAGCAGTCGTGGTCATGGGTGACACGATCATTGCCCGCGGCAGAAATCGCCGCGAGCAGGATGGAGACCCCACGGCTCATGCCGAGATCGTCGCACTCCGCGAGGCAGCGCGCGTGCTCGGGCAGTGGCGAGTCGAGGGAACGCTGGTCGTCACACAGGAGCCGTGTCCGATGTGCGCGGGTGCGATCGTCAACGCACGGGTGGCTCGGCTGGTGTTCGGCTGTACGAACCCGAAGGCAGGCGCGGTGACAACGTTGTATCAACTCGTCTCCGATCCACGGCTCAACCATCGCGTCGAGATTCGCGGTGGCGTTCGCGAGACCGAGTGCGCGAAGGAGCTGCAGACGTTCTTCGCCGAGCTCCGGCGCGGACCGAAGTACTAGTTTCTGGAGGAGTGTCCGAGTGGCCGATGGTGTCTGATTCGAAATCAGATTTGCGCAAGCAACGGGGGTTCAAATCCCTCCTCCTCCGCAATTGACCTTCGCACCGCTACGCGGTGCTGCGCGCCCCACGTTCGTGGGGCTTGCAATTCCCAATAAACCCCGTTGGAGGGGTGACCGAGTGGCCGAAGGTGCACGATTGGAAATCGTGTGTACTGAAAGGTACCGAGGGTTCGAATCCCTCTCCCTCCGCAGCCCGCCTGAAACCACACTGCGTGATGCGATTTATGGTCCCGGGTGACGTGACAGCTGTGAACCCCGCCAGGCCCGGAAGGGAGCAACGGTAGCGGAATTAGCGGGTGCCTGGGGCCACCTTTACGCGAGCGACGATTCGAGAGGATCGTCGCTCGCAGCTTTTTCGGCTGGTATGCTCCGGTCCGCATGCGTGGTTCGTTGGTCCTGTGCGGGTTGCTCGCGGTGGGCTGCAAGTCGGAGCCGGGAGCCGACCCGTCGGAGACGGAGACGCCGTCGACGCCGACCAAAGGCTCCGCTGGCGGCTTCAGCGCGAGCTTGTCCGCGGAGCTTGGCTCGGGCTCGGGTGCCGTTGCATCTGCATCGGGCGGGTCCGGGGCGAACGGCTCGGGCGCTGGTTCGGGTTCGGGCTCGGCCTCGGGGACAGCGATGTCCGGTTCGGGCTCGGCCTCGGGGACGGCGATGTCCGGCGCTGGCTCGGGCTCTGGTTCCGGGACTGCGATGTCCGGTTCGGGCGCTGGTTCAGGCACCGCGATGTCCGGTTCAGGTGCTGGTTCGGGCTCGGCCTCGCGGACTGCGATGTCCGGATCGGGCGCTGGGTCGGGGACAGCAACGTCCGGATCGGGCGCAGCAACGTCGAGCGGTTCTGCAGGCTCGGCGCCGGGCGCGGGTTCGGGGTCGGCCAAGCCGGCGCCGGTCGGCGCGGGTTCGGGCACGGCGACAGCGATGTCGGGCTCGGGCGCGGGGTCAGCCGCGAAGCCGGCGCCGGTCGCCGCAGGGTCCGGAGCGGGCGCTGGCTCGGCCGCGCGGCCGCCGCTCCCCGCCGTGAAGCCCGTGATGACTCCGGAGCTGCAGGCGATCCGCCTCTCGCTCGAGCCGAACTGGGATCGCGATCAGCTCGAAGCGGGATCGATCTCCTTGTACGAGAAGAACGCGAACGCGACGTTCAAGTTCAACTACGGCTACGAGGATCCCAAAGCTCCGACGAACCGCGACGCGTACAAGAAGTTCCTCGCCGACACCGGATCGCTGAAGGTCCTGGCCGATCGACAGAGTGGAGCGGCCTGGTATCTCGAAGGTACCGACGCGTCGAGCCACGCCGCGTTCCGCGTCGTCGTCACGTTCGGCGGCAAGCGACTCGTCTGCTACGGCTCGCTGTACAAGGACTCCGGCCTCGGAGATCTACGCGACAGCGTTCTCCTCCAGGCCAAGAAGATCTGCGAGACCATCCAGTTGTAGCGCCTCCGTCCGTGGGTATAGTGCCGCTGGTCTCCCACGCATGTCCTACCTGGTTCTCGCCCGCAAATACCGACCGTCGACGTTCTCCGAGGTCGTCGGCCAGGATCACGTCACGCGCACGCTCTCGAATGCGTTCGCGAGTGGGCGCGTCCATCACGCGTTCCTGATGACGGGGCCGCGCGGCTGCGGCAAGACCACCGTCGCACGCATCATCGGCAAGGCACTCAACTGCGAGGCGATGGCGCCGGGCAATCCGAGCGAGACGCGCGAGCCGTGCGGCGTGTGCAGCGCATGTGTCTCGATCGGCAACGGCAGCGCGGTCGACTACCAGGAGATGGACGGCGCTTCGAACCGCGGCATCGATGCGATCCGCGATCTCACCGAGGCGGTTCGCTATCAGCCGGCGCAGCTCCGCAAGAAGGTCTACGTCATCGACGAAGTCCACATGCTGACGACCGAGGCGTTCAACGCCTTGCTCAAGACGCTCGAAGAACCGCCGCCACACGTGACGTTCGTGCTCGCGACGACCGAGCCGCACAAGCTCCCGAACACGATCCTGTCGCGCTGTCAGCGCTACGACTTCAAGCTCGTGCCGGCGCAGCGGCTCGCGCAGCACCTGACGACGATCCTCAAGGCCGAGAAGCTTCCGGTCGAGGCCGGCGCGGTCAGCCTGCTCGTGCGCGAGTCCGGTGGCAGCGTGCGCGACGCGCTGTCGCTGTGCGATCAGATCATCTCGTACGTCGGTGACGCGAAGATCACGGAAGCGCATGTCGCCGAGGTCCTCGGCGTCGCGGACCGTACGCTGACGCGCACGCTGGTTCGCGCGCTCGCGACCGGGGATGCGGGGGCCGCGCTCGGCGCCGTGGAGGCCGCGATCGATCGCGGCGTCGACGAGGTCCAGCTCGCCCGCGCGATCGTGCGGTACCTGCGCGATCTCTCGGTGCTGCAGGTGGCACCGGAGCGTCGCGAATTGATCGATGCTTCGGACGAGGAGCGCGCGGAGCTCTCGGGGGAAGCCGCGGAGCTCGATCGCTCGCGCGTCACGCAGATGTTCGAGCGGATGCTCCGCTGCTGTGACGAGCTCGGCAAGACGCTGCAGCCGCGGCTGGTGCTCGATTGCGCCCTGATCGATGTCTCCACCGTGGAGCCCTTGGTGCCGCTCGGCGATCTGATCGATCGGCTCGGAGATCTCGAGCTCCGCCTCGCCGGGAAGGGTGCGCGCGCGGGCACGGGCGGTGGCGGCGGCGGCGGGATCCGTCCCGCGAAGACCACGGCTCCGGGCCACGCGACCTCGCCGCGACCGCAGTCGTCTGCATCCGCGATGTCGTCGGGTCCTGCGATGTCGGCCACGGGTTCGCGGTCGCAGTCCGCCGGATCGGCGTCGGGCGCTGCGGCGGCGAGCGCTGCGGCGTCGGGCGCTGCGGCGTCGGGCTCTGCCGCGATGTCCACCGGCGCACCCGAGGCGCCGCACGCAAGCTCCTCCAGCGGTCGCACGCCGCCATCGGATCACTCGGCCCCGGTCTCGATGCAGCCGTCCGGTCCGGTGCCTGCGGTCGCAACGGTCGCGACCGGCTCGGGGCCGCACGACGAGAAGATCCCGCTGCG
>JAYVLW010000969.1:0-2992 GCA_043759315.1 Myxococcales bacterium | reverse complement strand
CGAAGTTCCTCGATGGCAAGGTCGCGCTCCAGGCCAACCTCAAGCTGCTGCGCTCGCGCTCGCTACGTCGCCGCTAGCGCGAGGTGGCGCTTCGGCTCGCTGCCGATCGCCTCGGCCCACATGCGCTCGAAGTGACCGATGCGCTCCTCGAACGTCGACGCGTGGACCCCGGCGGGGAGGCCGTGTGCGTGGAGCCCGCGCTGCGTGCGCAGCACCACCGCGATGTCCTGATCGGTGGTGCGTTCGAAGGCGAGCTTGCGGAGCTCGCGCAGGTGCGGGAACTGACCGTTGTCGTACGAGCGCACGAACAGCGCGAGGCGATCGTGCGCGATCGGATCGACGCGGATGTACGTGAGGTCCGACGGCGATATCACCGGGACGAGGTTGGGGAAGATGTGACCGAACCGGATCTTCGCCGTGGATGGATCGACCTCGGGTGGGATGTACGCCGGGTTGATGTTCGCGTGCGTGTACGCGCTGTGCGGCTCGAGGGTCGTGTCACCGGATTCGGGCACGAGGAGATCCGTGAGGATGTCGTGGACGAACTGGATGTGATAGCCGTCGTTCGCGTTCTCGACGAACAGCTTCCAGTTCGCGGCGATCTCGTAGCGCTTCTCGAAGGCGAGCTGCCAGCCCAGGGAGCCGGCGAGCGCGGCGGGCAGGGTTCCGACCCAGTCCTCGAGAGGGGGCGCGGCGGCATCGAGGCACGCAAACACGAGCGGACCGCAGGTGCCGACGCGCACCGGCACGAGGCCCATGCGGGAGACATCCCCGAACTCCTGCGGATACGGAACGGCGAGGAGCTTGCCGTCGGTGCCGTAGCTCCACGCGTGATACGGGCACTTGATCTGCTTGTCGCAGGTGCCGCTTCCCTCGAGGAGCTGCGCGCCGCGGTGGCGACACGCGTTGAGGAAGGCGCGCAGCTCGCCGGTGTGGCGATCGCGCACGACGATCACCGGCGTGCGGCCGATGGTTGCGGCGACGTAGCTCCCGGGGCCTGGCAGATCGGCGAGATCTGCGACGTGCACCCAGCTGCGCGCGAACACCGATCGCTGCTCCAGCTCGAACACCGCCGGCGAGATGAACGCCGTGGGGGGCAGGTTCCTCCCGGGTTCCGGTACCACCAGCTCGACACCATCAACCACGACGGGACGTTGCACGGGAGGCCTCCTTGGGTGGGGACTGAGATGCGAGAGAGCGGAGCTTCGCTTCGACCTCCGCGGCGAAGGGTCCGCGCGCGGGACCGATCAGCATGTGACACACGCCGGAGAGGGCGGCGGCGCGGAAGCCCGGGAGATCGAGCTCCCCGATGCCCCACGCGAGGAACGCCGCCATGTAGAGCGCGAACATGTGGCGCGCGATCACCGGTGGCTCGGCCCAGTCGGCGAGCTGGCCCGCGGCCTTCGCGGCCGTGAGGTTCAGCGTCATGATCGCGATGTAGCCCTCCTCGAGGCGATGCCGCATCGGCGCGGTCTCGGGCGAGGTCATGAACATCTGCATCACCGCGCGATACAGATCGGGCGCGCTCTCCACGAGCAACATGCCGGTCTCGAAGGCGGCCATGCCGCGCGCGAAGTAGCTGTCGCCGCCATCGGGGAGATGTGCCGCGATCTGCTTCGCCTGTGCTTCGAGCTCGGCCACGAGGATCGCGTCCTTGCTGCCGAACAGGTTGTAGAGCGTGGGCACCGCGACGCGCGCGGCCTGGGCCAGCTCGCGCATGGTCAAGCCGTCGTAGCCGCGCGCGGCCACGAGCTCGCGCGCGGCTGCCTGGATGCGCGCCCGCCGCTCCGCTTTGTGCTCCTCTATCAACGCCATTGAAACGTGTTTCAAAGATAGAACGCGTTACAATCAGCGGCAAGGAGAAATCGTCCGCCCGCATGCTCTCGCCGTTAATGAAAGAGTTCTAATTGGTTAGAGATGATCATTGCAGTGGACGTCCACTATGGCGACGCAGCGATCTCCGCCGCGCTGGTCGGCTGGGCAGCGTGGCCCGATGCCGTGGCCATGCGCGAGCTGGTCGACGCCCACCCGCCGGATCCGGCGCCGTACGTGCCGGGCGCGTTCTTCGAGAGGGAGCTGCCCTACCTCGCAGCGATCATCGCGCTCGTCGTGGATCCGATCGACCTGATCGTCGTGGATGGCTACGTGTGGCTGGGTCCGGATCGCAGGGGGCTCGGTGCGCACGTCCACGAACGCTTCGGCGTGCCGGTGATCGGCGTCGCGAAGACGGCGTTCGCGGGTGCGACACCGGTGCAGGTCGTCCGCGGCGGCAGCGCGAACCCACTGCTCGTGACATCGATCGGGATCGAACAGCACGTCGCCGCGGCGCACATCGCTGCGATGCACGGGCCGTTTCGCATCCCGACGCTGCTGAAGCGCGCGGACTCGCTCGCGCGCGGTCACGCGAGGCCGCTCTAGTCAGAACGCGAACGGATAGGTGAACGATGCGCCGTTGACGGTCTTGCCGAACTTCGCGGACTTCATGGCGCTCAGCACGCACGCACCGAGCGCCGGGTCGGGCGCATCCGCGACCGATGCCGTGGTCACCGCGCCGTCGGGAGCGACCGCGAGTGAGATCCTCACGGTGCCTTTCACGGGAGACTTCTCACCACACGCCACGACGCGCGGCTTCACGCGCTCCACGCCCGCGCGCACCATCGACTTGTCGAGAGATTCGGGCACGTCGCCGACGCGCGGCTTGAAGTCCGTCGTCGCCGGCTTGTACTTCGCGCAGCACGCGCGCTCGTACTTCGAGAGGATGCACGAGGTCTCGTCGCAGTCGTCATCGACGACGGCCACCGCGGCATCCGCCGGTGGCGCTGGGTTGGTCGTCGCGGTTGCCGGCACAGCGTTGCTCCCGCTGTTCGGCGTGGTCGGGGTCTTCGGCGTGGCCGGGGTCTTCGGTTGCTTTGGCTTCGGGTCGGCCGAGCCCGCCTTCGCCGGCGTGGGATCCATCTCGATGTCGGGCTCGTCGATCGCGGCATCGGGCGCG
>JAYVLW010000968.1:0-9863 GCA_043759315.1 Myxococcales bacterium | reverse complement strand
GCCGCCGGTGGTCTCGTCGTCGGCCTCATCGCGGCACCGAACACGAACACCACGCCGCGCCGCATGTTGCGTGTTGCCGGCCTCGCGGCCGCCGGTGGCGGAGTGCCGTTCCTGCTCTACGCGGCCATCCACGATCCGAGCAAGACCGCCGACGAGCGCATCGTCGGCCTGCTTTCGACCGTCGGGATCCTCGCCGGCGCGTACGTCGGGTTCCGCCTGACCCGCGACATGGACGTCGATCTCGACGTCAAGGAAGGCACGGAGAAGGCGCCGCCGGTCGACGACGCGCCGCCGGCCGTGCTCGGCCGCAGCTCCGACGGGCGCTGGGGGCTCGGGATGCTCGGCATCGCGCCGCTGTCTCGCGAGCTCGCGCCGCAGCCCGGTCTCGCGATGCCGCTCGTCGGCGCGACCTGGTAGGTCGAGACGCTACGCCGCTACGGGCGGCGCACCCGGAACACGAGCGCGCCACCGAGGCGGACATCCTCGTAGTCGGCGAACCCGATCCGCTGCAGCCACGCGCGCAGCTCGCTCGGTTCGAAGCGGCGAATTCCCGCGGCGCGCGCGGTGAGTCGACCGAGGAGGGATGGTGCCTCGGCGAACGTCGAGCCCATGTACAGGCCACCCGGCCTGAGCACGCGACGGATCTCCCGGAACACGAGCTCGGGATCGTCGTACGCGTGCAGCGCGCCGGCGTTGTTGACCCCGTTGAACGCGCCATCGATGAACGGAAGTGAGTGCGCGTCGGCGCGGACCAGCACGACGTTCGTGTAGCCGCCCGTTCGCTGCGCCGCGACCTCGAGCATCGCGCGCGAGATATCGAGCCCGACCACGAGCGCGCCCGGTGCCGCTGCCGCGAGGGCGCGCGCGAACGCGCCCGGACCGCACGACAGATCGAGCCACGGGCCGGGACGGTCATCGAGCGCGAGGCCGTGCTTGTGGATGAACAGCTCCCCGGCCAGGCCGCCGACGGCGGCGCCGGCGCCTTTGCCGGCGAGCAGCCGCACGAACGTGGGACGCCAGAACCGATCGTAGATCCGCGCGACCAGGTCGCTCTCCATCAGGCGCTGCTCGGCGTTCGCCGCGGTCGGCTCGCCCGCCGCGGTGTCGATCAAGTCGAGAACCCCCGTCGCCGCCCAGCCTGGCTCCATCCCGCAGCTCGAGCAGCGTGGGACGCGCGTGTCGCGGAACGGAGCCGCGGCGCGGCACCGCGGACACGACAGGATCGGTAGGACAGCGGGATCCACGCGTCAGGTTCTACCGAATGCGGAACACCAATTGTTGAATGTCGACCGGGTTTTGGGTACGACGACCCGAAGAGGCCCCATGACCTTAGGATCGCAAGCCCCGCGGCTGTGGGGCGCGCAGCAACGCGCAGGGTTGCGTCGGTCGATGTTGCGCGCAGGCGCGCTGGTGATCGTGCTGTCCGCGACTGCCCTGGCGAAGGGCCCCAAGGCCCCGAGGCCGGCCGAGGTCTCGGCGACCGATCTCGCCGCTCTGCGTGGCAACGAGATCGAGGTCGCCGCGAAGGCGGCGGAGGCGCTCGGGGCCAACCCGTCCCCCGCGGCGCACGAGGCGCTGCTCGATGCGCTCGCGCTCGGTCTCCCGCCGGCGGTCGCCGTACCCGCGATGATGGCGCTGGGCCTGCACCCCGCACCGTCGGATGTAGTGGCCCTCAAGCGCTACGCCGGCCATCACACGCCGGGCGTCCGGATCGCCGCGCTGGGCACGCTCGCCTTGTACCCGGATCCCGCGGCGCACTCCGTGATCATCGCAGGGCTACACGATCCGGTCGGCATGGTCCGCACCGCGGCGGCCGGCGCCGCCGGTCGCGGTCGCGTCAAGAGCGCGATCGATCCGCTGCTCGCGCTGCTCGCCAAGGGCGAGGACTCGTCGGCGCGCGCGCTCGCGCTGCTCGCAGATCCGGACCTCGCACGCCGCCTCGCGGACCAGCTCGGCAAGGTTCCGGATCCGTCGCTCGCGCTCGCGCTCGGCGCGATCCTCAAGCGCGCCGACTTCGGCCCCGACGAGGCGCGCGTCGAGATCGTGCGCGCGATCGCGAAGATCCAGGATCCATCGGCGGTCACCGTGCTCACCGAGTACCTCGATGGCACGCCGAAGACACCGCCACGACCGTCCCGCGGCGAGGCGCAGATGGTCGTCGACGCACGGCTGGGAGGGAAGTGATGTCCAGGCGCGTCGTCTTCCTGCTCGCCATCCTCGTCGCTGCCTGCGGTCACGCGTCGGTGTTCCGCCTGTCGTCCGACGAGAACAACGCGTTCGCGCTGAACGACACCCTGCGCAAGCGCACGCTCCCGGCGCAGCCCACGCCGACCAATTCCAGCGGTCAGCCGCGGGTGTTCGCGCTCGCCGCGGGCGCGCCGAAGACGATCATCGCGTACGACCTCGCCGCCGGGAACGTGCTGTGGAAGGCCGACGCGGACGTGCAGTCGCGGATCTACGTCGGCGGCGACTTCATCGTCGCCGTCGAAGGGAAGCAGCTCGTCGCGCGCGATCAAGCTCGCGGCGCACCCCGCTGGAAGGTCGACCTCGGCGGCGATTTCGTCGGAGCGGCCGTGGATCGCGAGCGCGCCTACCTCGTGACGAACAGCGGCAGCACCTGGTGGCTCGCCGCGTACGACGGCAGCACTGGCAGCCGGTTGTGGAAGGAAGATGCGTCCGGACAGCTCGGCGCGCCCGCGGCGCATGGCGGCGTGGTCTACGTTCCGTTCCTCAGCCAGTGGCTGTCGATCCTCGATGGCCGCACCGGCAAGCAGCTCACGCGCCTGCGCGGCCTCGACGAGCAGATCAGCACGCTGCGGGTGACCAGCGACGTCGCGTACTACGGCTCGCGTCAGGGCATGTTCCGGCTCGACGAGCGCAGCGTCACCGGCAAGCGCGATAAGGCCACCTACGGGCAGGTCAAGGTGCCGGCCCAGCTCGAGCGCACGAACTTCAGCCCCGACGCGTACGACCGGATCCAGCAGAGCTACACCGCCGCGGATCGCGCGCGCGTGCTGTGGACGAGCGTCGAGACCAAGGACGGGCCGATGAAGCTCGTCGGTGACGGCTACGCGGTGCACTACTTTCGCTTCCTGTTCGGGTTTGGCATGGACGGCGAGATGCGGTGGGCGTACAGCCAGCCGCGCGTCGAGCTGGTCGCGTCCGAGCACACGGGCAGCGTGATCGTCGGCATGTCGACCAGCGGTGACGTCGTCGCGCTCGATCCTCAGACCGGCGGCGTGCGCGCGAAGCGGTCGCTCGGCATCGCGCAACAAGTGCTCGGCGCCACCTTCGATGCCGACGGCTGGGCACCGTCGAGCGAGCAGGGCGCCAGCCAGACCATCGCGGCCCTGGTCTCGATCGCACGCGATCACGATGCGCGCTTCGATCGCGTGAAGGAGCTCGCCGTGATCGCGCTCGCGAAGCAGCCCGGCCCGCAGATCAGCAGCGAGCTACTCGCGGTGCTCTCCGACGACCGTGCCCCGCAGCGCCTCAAGGACACCGTCGTCGACCTCCTCACCGCGCGCCGCGATCCGGGCAGCCTCCCGGTGCTCACCGAGCAGCTCGCCGTGCACACCGACTACATCACCGGCACCCAGCCGGATGCGCTGGCTCCGGTGGCGAAGGCGATCGCCGGTCTCGGTTCGCCCGAGGTGGTGCTCGACCCGAAGCACGTGGGGGCAGCGCTGGTGGCGCTGCAAGCCCACCTCGATGCGGCGACCACGCCCAGCCCCGAGCTCACCTGGGTGATCGCTGCGATGGCCGCGATCGGCCACGGCGCCGAGCGGCCCGCGCTGATCTCGCACTTCCTGCTCTATCACGCGGACGACGACCTCGGCGGGGATGCCGGGTGGCAGAAGGCCATCGTGTCGGCGCTCTCGGGCTCGGCGATGCCGGCTGATCGGGCGGTGCTCGCGTATGTCGCCGCAGATCCTCGCACCAAGCCGGGCCTCGTCGCGCTGATCCGCGACGCGCTCGTTGACTGAGGTTCGCAGCATGGCTGGACGCCCAACCCGCGTGGGGCTTCCGATTGACACCGGCAGGTGAGCCAGTCACGCTCCGGAGACGTGGCAGATCGCCGGTTCAGGATCGTGATCTGCCGTGGGCCCGAGTGCGGCGACCGCCGGGGCTCTGCCGTCCTCCACGAGGCGTTCCGCTCGGCCCTGGAGGCGAATCAGGCGCGCGACCGCACCGAGCTCGTGTGGCAAAGCTGCTTCGGCAGGTGCACCCAAGGGCCGAATGTCCTCGTGAGGGAGATCCTCACGGTGGCCCCCGGCAGCCTGACGACCAGTGGGTTTGCGACGCTACCGGGCCCGCGGGGAGTGACGGCTCTGTATAATCGGATGGATCCCGTGCGTGCTGAGCGAGTCGTTGTCGAGCACGTCAACGGCGGGCAGATCATCCGCGACCTGATCGAGCGACCTGGCATCCACCCCCACGACCCAACAGCATCAAGGACGAAAGACAGCTGAAGATGCGTACTCCTCCGATCAAGCTCGTGGTGTTGGCGATGGCGGTCGCTGCTGGTTGTAAGGGCGAGACGAAGACCGTGCCCGATCCTCAAACCGCCGATGACCTCAAGAAGTGCCAGGAGTCGAAGGCGGAGAAGGACAAGCTGATCGCGCAGCTCACCGACGAGAAGGCGCAGTGGATGCGCGACAAGGGCACCAACGCCGGCAACGAGATCACGGTGACCATCGAGGGCAACATGATCACGGTGAAGCCCGGCCCGGTGGGTGTGAATCCACCGGTGGACACGAAGCTCGCGGGTGAAGCGTCGAAGCAGTTCATCGATGTCGTCACGAAGTCTCGCGGCGCGATCCAGAAGTGCTACGAGCAGGCGCTCAAGAAGGACGCCAACCTGCAAGCGAGGACCATCACGCTGACCGTGTCGGCGAGCTTCTCCCTGGCCGGCGCGATCCGCGATGCGAACTTCGCCCCTTCGCTCGGCAGCACGTTCGACGCGTGCATCAAGACCGTGGCCAGCAAGTGGGCGCTGCCGCAGAACTCTCCTGCGATGACGTTCAAGGCGCAGGTCTCCCTGACGCCGTCGTAGACGGACCCGGGGGGACGAGTGAGCAAGCTGAAGGAGCTCGAGAGGCGGCTCCGGGACGAGCCGGAGAACCTCGGGCTGAGGATCGCACTCGCCACCGCCTATCGCGAGGTGGCTCGCATGAGCGACGCGATCGAGCTGTATCGCTCGGTCGCGATGGCGTATCGCGACCAGGGTCGCGTGCAGCAGGCGATCGCCGTGTGCCGGAGCCTCCTCGAGATCGCGCCCAACGACTCCGCGAGCCGCGCCCTGCTCGCGACGCTGATCCCACCGGCGCCGGCCTCGCCGAGCTCTCCGCCTTCGCCCGTTCGCGACCGCGAGGTCGACGTCGACATCGACGTGGGGACGCTGGTCGCGGCGCCGGTGATCCCGGAGCGCCCGGCCCAGCCGATCCCGCAGATCCTCGGCCGGGACTCCTCGGGACTGCGTCAGCGCCGCTCGTCGCTCGACGAGACCCCGCTGCCACACGCGATGCCGTATCACGTCCACGATCCGACGACGTCGATCGTGAAGAAGCTCTCCGAGACCGATCTCGTCACGCACCCGGAGGAGCCGATCGAGACGCCAGATCCCGACGCCGCCGAGACGCGCCCCGGTGAGGACGTGACGCGGCCGTCGAGCGGCCTGGCCAGCGCAGCTCGCCGGATCTCGGCAACGCTCTCCGGCAGCATCAGCGGGCACGACGTCGACGTGGCCGCGGAGCTCGATACACGGCAGCGCCCGCGGATCGAATCCGCGGAGGCGGAGCGTCTGTCGCGGCCGCCCCCGACCGTCCCGTTCCAGCGCGCCGATCTCGACGATCCGGACGACGACGCGGTGACGCCTCCACCGGGCGTCGAGCACCCCGAGGAGGATCAGACGCAGCCGCGCGAGATGCCGGGGATTCGCCAGCGCGCGCCGACCAGCTCGGTGCTGACCTCGCAGTTCTTCGCACCACTCCCCGCGGAGCGCCGTGCCCACGTGCTGCAACGCTTCCAGCGCCGGGCGGTCAGCAGCGGTACGGCAGTGATCCGGCAGGGCGAGACGGCGCACCCGCTCGTGCTGGTCTCGAAGGGGCGACTCGACGTGCGCGTCGAGCGAGCGGACGGGACGATCATCCAGGTCGGCACTGTCGCGCTGGGCGAATACGTCGGCGAGGTCGCGCTCCTCCACCGCATCCCGGCGATCGCGAGCGTGATCGCGGACGGTGACGTGGAGATCCTCGTGCTGCCACCACGAGACTTCTACGAGCTCGCGGGAGCCTTCCCCGCGCTGTGGGCGGAGCTCAAGGACGTCGCCGAGCGACGCCAGCGTGAGTACGAGTACCGGCTCCGCGCGGGCCGCTGAGGCCGAGCGCGGATCGTTCAGGTGCGTTTGGTCTTGAGCACGCGCTCGAGCGCCATGCCGGCGGCGCGCGAGGCGAACGCGAGCTGGTCGTCGAACGTGTGGCGTGACCGGTTCTCCGCGAACAGGACGCCGACGACGCGTTCGCGCACGGTCACGGGTACGAGCAAGATCTCCGGTGGGCACACGATCAGGACGGTCGCGAGGAACTGGCGACTCGCGTCATCGGGGATCGGGCCGCGGTACGGGAGCCGCGTGCCGACGACGTCGGCGAGCGTCGACGGCCGATCGAGGCGGAGCGTGGCGAACGGCATCGTTCCCGGCTTCGGCTTGATCGAGAACACCGTGAGCTCGTCGCGCTTCACGACGAAAAAACCGGCGCGCCGGTGGGTCTCCGCGAGGTGATCGACCATCACCGCGACCACCTCGTCGCGCTCGTGCGCCCGCTCGAGCGCGCGGATCAGCTCGATCATGCGCGACGTCGCTTCCTCGAGCGCGCGCGCCGGCGTCTGCACGCCGCCGGAGGACTCTCGCGGTGGGATCGCCGGGCCCACGATCAGCGGGGCGGCATCGAGGTTCGACACCGGGATGCGCGCGACGTCCCCCTCGTCGGCAGAGCCCGGGACGGCGCCGAGAAGCGGCGGCGGGATCGTGGTGCCGGGAGGGCCCCATCCGTCGTCGACCTCGTCATGCTCGATCGGTCTCGCGACCTCCTTGGCCGCGGGCTTCTTGTTCGCGAGGTGCGCCGGGACGACGTCGGAGCTGCGCTGCGGGATCGCCGCGTCGAGCTCGATCACCGACATCACACGTGTGGTGCGACCGATGGCCCGGTCGTCGTCATCGTCCTCGTCGTCGACGTCGGTAGATGCGCGGTTCGCCGACCGCGGCCGCGGCGGCGCGGCCGGCAGGCTCTTCGTGTCGTCGGGGCTCGGCGGGGCGGCGAGCGTCTCGTCGGAGGTGTCGTCGCCGCGCGGCGCGGGCGAGGTCAGCACCGTCAGGTCGTCGTTCGGCGGTGACTCCGACGTGGTCGGGCCGTCGTTGACCATGTCGGGGATCGCGGTTGCCTCGGTATCGCGGTGCGTGCGCGCCGTCTGCGCGGGCAGGGCGCCGATGCCGACCTGGGTGGGCCGCGCCGAACGGGTCGGGGTCAGCTTCGGCTTGCGGGTCTCGAGGACGAGGACCTCGCCGTCGTCGTTGTCGTCGCCTGCCGACGGCGCGCGCGCGGTGACCGTCGTCGGCGGATCGCTCTGCCGGCGGCGCTCGAGGAGGATCGGTTGCGACTCGCCATCATCGCGATCACCCCGATCCGGCCGGTCCGTGATCATCACGGCAGCGGAGGCCTCGTCGGAGATCTCGATCGTGCGCGAGGGGGCGGCCGATGGCTCCGGCCGCGCGATCGCCCGCATCTCACCGGAGCGCTCGGTGACCTCCATCGTGGGATGCGGCTTCACCGCATCGGGTGCGATGATGATCCGCTCCTCCTCGAGGTCGACCTTCCGGACCGGTCCGGTCTCGACATCGACCTCGCCGGCGCGCGCGTAGAGCTCCGGCGGATCCGACTTCACCTGACGGCGCCGCTTCACCGGCACCATTTGCGGCCCGGTCTCGTCGTCGTCGCCGGTCGTCTCGTTGACCTCCACGGTGATCACCGGTCCGCTCTCGTCGTCTTCGAGCGCCTCCTCCATCGCCGGCTTGATCGATGGTGCGCGCCGCCCCGGCACGCGGATCTCGCCGGAGATGCTGCGCGCGCGCGGCCGGTCGGGCACGCCGTCCGAGTCCACGGCCGGCTGGCTGACGGCGCGGAGCGGCTCCTCGACCACGACGGGCGGAGGTGCCGGGAGTCGCGGCGTGGAGTCGTTGGCGCCGATCGCAGCGAGGACGATTTCCCCGCTGTTCGGGCGCGGCACGTTGACCGGGCCGGTCTGCGGGACGACGCCGCGGTGGCGCATCGCATCGACCTTGCCGGTCAGGCCCTTCTGCCGCGCGACCGGTGGCGACACCGGGGCGGTGGCGCCGGTCGAACTCACCAGGCGCTGGCCGAGCGCCGTGACGTGACCGTAGTAGTGCGCGAGGCACCAGGCGATCTGCATCTGCGTCGCGACGGCGCGTACGACGTAGGCTCCGGTGAAGAACGTGATCTCGTCGACAGCGTGGCGGTCGGACGGATCGCTCATCGCGATGGTCAGGTTGTTGTCGCCATCGAGCGCCACCGGGATCGCGCGGAGCTCGATCGCCATGTCGCTCGGGATCGCGGCGACCACCTTGATCGGCAACCGGGCCAGGGTGTTCGGGTTGACCTGTGGCACCAGCAGCCGCGACCGGTAGAAGTCGGTCAGCGCCTCGTCGCTGATCGCGCTCATCGCCACGAGCTGCTCGCCGATGGTGCCTCCGCCGGCCTCCACGCGCGCGCGGGCATCGTTCAAGGCGCTGGTTGTGACCAGTCCCGAACGAACGAGGAGCGCGCCCGCGTCATCCGCCACGTTGGTGGTACCAATCAGAAGGGAGCCAGCTCCGTATGTCAACGAACGCGAGGATCTACCTGGACTTCAATGCCACGGCGCCGTTAGTTGCGGCCGCCCGGTCGGCGATGTCCCGTGCCCTCGACATCGCCGGGAACCCGTCGTCGGTACACGCGGAGGGCCGCGCGGCCCGCGATCTCGTGGAGACCGCGCGGAACCAGGTGGCGGCGTTCGCCGGCCGGCCGCGCGAGGAGGTGATCTTCACCAGCGGTGGCACCGAGGCCAACCGCCTCGGGGTGGCTCGGCTGGCGGCCGAGGCGGAGCGCCGCGGCGCTCCGCGGATCGTGGTCACCACGGCGCTCGAGCATCCGTCGCTGCGCGGCACGGTCGACACCCTGATCGCCCGCGGGTGGATACGCCACGACATCCTCGACTGGCGCGATGGCGTCGCCCACGCCGGGGGGCTGCTCGTGATCGGCGCCAGCAATCACGAGATCGGGCGGGTCATCGACCTCGCCGGCATCGACGGGCCGGGCTGGCTCGTTCACCTCGACGCCGTCCAGCTCGCCGGCAAGCGCGCGCTGTCCACGATCCCGCGCGGGGTCGCGTCGATCGCGATCTCGGCCCACAAGATCGGCGGCCCCCAGGGCACCGGCGCCCTGATCACGAGCGCCGACGGAGACGACGACATCGACACGGGCCACCAGGAGCGCGGGCGCCGCCCAGGCACGGAGAACACGCTCGGCATCGTCGGCTTCGGCGCCGCGGCGGCGGCGATCGATGTTGCCGTCTGGACACGGGTCACCGCGCTCGGCGCGCGGCTCGAGGCCGGCCTTGTCACGCTGGGCGCGCGCATCAACGGCGCGCAGTGGCCGCGGATCGGCGGCACGATCAACGCCGCGTTTCCCGGCGCGCGCGGTGAATCGCTCGTCATCGCGCTCGACCTCGCGGGCATCAGCGTCTCGACCGGCGCGGCGTGCACGAGCGGCTCGATCAAGCCATCGCCGGTGCTGCTCGCGATCGGCCAG
>JAYVLW010000967.1:0-5992 GCA_043759315.1 Myxococcales bacterium | reverse complement strand
CGGATCCGGATCTCACCGCCGATCGAGCAGCCGAGGACGCCATCCCCGGAGAGTAGCGGTGAGACGCGGATCCCGAGGGTCGCTGCCGCGCGCTCGAGCACCGCGACCTTGTTCGTGCGCCCGCGAAGCATCATGTCGGGCAGCACGACCTTTCGCCCGCGCGTCTGCTGCACGTCGAACACCTCGACCGTGAGGAACGGGAATCCGCGCGGGTTGCTGGGGGCGAGAATGTGGATCGGTGACTGGCCGACGCGCACCTTGCGACCCTGCGCCTCCCATACCCGGCGCCCCGCGACCATCGTCGCGTTCGGACACGCGATCCGGATCGCCCACTGGTTGCACATCGAGTAGCGCCAGAACCGGGCCGCGGTCTCCAGCGCGCGCCGGAATCCCGCGTCCTGCTGAACGCGATCCACCTCAGCACCTAGCGCGGCGAGCTCCGCGCGGAAGTCGGCGAACACGGTGGCGGCCGCCGGCACGATCGGCGACGCCGAAGTGACTACCGCTGAGATCTCCTGAAGCATGAAACCATCTTCAGCCACGACCGCGACGTCCTGCGGGGCGGTTTCCCTCCCGATCCGTTCGGGGGATCTAGCCGTTCGGCTCGACGTACCGCTCCATCATCGCTTCGACGTTCGCACGGAGCGCCGCGCGCCAGTTCAGCGGAGCCACGAGTTCGGCAAGGGCGCCGAAGCTCTGGACCCACGGGATGATCTCCCACTGGGCGCTCGAGCGCAGGCGATACACGAGCGTGCCGTCGGGTCGGCGCTCCTTCTGCTCGCTCGGGTGGAACGTTCGCTCTTCGACCGACCACGCGACCTCGGCGTCGAACACGATCTCCACGTCCTCTTCCTGATCGCTCACGAAGATCCCGAACGCCTTCGAGATATGCGCATCGACGTCGAGGCGCGGTGCGGCGAACGCTTCGTTCGAGACCTCGAGCTTACGCACACGGTGGAACGCGAGCGTCGTGATCCGCTGGTGATCCCCGAGGCACGCGAGCACGTACAGCGCCGAGCGATGCCATACGAGGCGCAGCGGGCGCGCCCGGTGCTCGCGCGGCTCCTTGCCGGCCGCCTTGTACGTGATCGTGCAGATCCGGCGCCGCGCGATCGCGTCGACGATCTCGTCGATCTGATCGCGTTGCGGCTCGTAGTCGACGTGGCCTCGCGCGTGCGGCACGAACACGCGTGACAGCGCATCGAGCCCACCGTTGTGGCGGGGGCTGAGGAATCCGCGGATCTTGGTCATCACCGACCGCAGATCGTCGTGAAGCGGCGTCCCGGCCATCCCGGAGATCGCCGCCTGCGCTGCATAGATCGACAACAGCTCGGTGGTCCCGAACGTGATCGCCTCGAGCGCGCGGATCTTGTGATCGATCCGGTAGGCCTTCTTCTGCTTCCCGACGCTCTCCTCGACCAGCGCGAAGTCGCGCTCGAGTGTCGCCAGGTCGCGCTCGACCGTGGCCTTGCTCGTACCGAGCTGGTCGGCGAGCTGCTTGACGCTGTAGGCGTCGGTCGCGTCGGCGAGCAGCCGAAGCAGCGCCCATTGCCGGACCAGCTGCTGCGAGTCCGGACGCCGCTCTGCCGGCTTCGCGATCGTGTCGGTCACGGGTGCATTCTCGGATCAGGGCATGACATCGGGGCTCAGCTGGCGCTCCCGCCAGGCCGCACGCTCCGCCGCCGGCACTGCGGCGCGCTCTGATCACCTCGGCGGTATGCAAATGTAACCGCCTCGACCTGCGAGGCGGTTCGAGCACCGACGGTTCTCGATGGTGACACCGCCACGCAGCTTGCGGCGGTGAGCTCGTAGCGTGAGCCCATGCATCACCAGGGGCGTCGTCGTGGCTAAAAAGGACAAGGAAGAGGCCGCCATTGCGCGGGCGCAGATGGAGGCCACTGCGCGAGCGATCCTCGTGACCACGGGGGACGTGCAGGCGAAGTACCAGCCCCAGAACATCGTGTTCGCGGTCGGCGGCTCCGCCGGTGGGCTGTTCAACACGCCATCACCGCAGGTCGCGTTCGAGGCCGCGCGGTACCAGCTCCAGCTCGCGGCGATCGCACTCGGCGGCAACGCCGTGGTGTGCTGTCGGTTCGGCTACCAGTCGCTCGCGACGACCAACCTCGGCTGCTCATCAACCACATTCACCGTGACCGGCTACGGCACGGTCGTGAAGTTCGTGTAGCGATGCGCTGGCTCGCGATCCTCGGGGTGCTCGCCTACCGGCTATTCGTGCGCCCGTTCTGGCGCCGGCGCTGCCTGTTCGACGAATCGTGTTCGGCCCATGCCATCCGCATTTTCCGCACGGCCGGATTCCTCCGCGGCCTGCCTGTGGTGCACGCGCGGGTGCGCTCCTGCCGGATGCCCGCCAGTGCTTGCTTCGTTCTCGATGCCGACGGCTACGCCCGCTTGCTCACCGCGACCGGCCATCACGGCGCCGCGCCGCCCCCACAGGCGCTCGCGCTCCTCGCACGCGCGGCCGAGCAACAAGCGGCCGGAGCGATCGGCAGCGATTGATGGAGGGCGTGATGGTGATCGTGATCGTGATCGTGGGCATCGTCGCCCTGTCACGGCGAAGCAGCCAGCGCGCGCTCCAGCTCACCACGACTGCCGGTGTGGCCCGGCTCCGTCACCTCCGGTCCGGCGAGTTCCCGTCGTCGTGCAGCTGGTGCAAGAACACCGCGCTCGCCCGCAAGCTGATCATGTTCGAACGCGGTCCCGAGTCCTGGCAGGTCGCCGATGTGATGTTCCGCCTCGAGCGCTGCCGAGATGACGAGGTGGAGGAGCTCGCGAGCACCCTGCAACGCGACCTGCCCCGCTGGCGGAGGATCTGCACCGAGAAATGCGCCAAGGAGTTCTTCGCGGTGGAGCACGTCACCGCGCAGGAGGCGTTCGTGTCCTGCGAATACTGCTCCGCGCGCGCACCGGCCGCACTGGTCCGATGTCTCAACTGCGGGGCGGCACGGACATGAGACCCTCGTGATCCCTCACAGGGTCCGACATGAAACACGTCCCGCCAGATCTCAAGAGCGCCATCCTTCGCGGTCGATGCATCGCATTCGTCGGCGCGGGCTTCGCGATGCCGGTCGTGCCGACATGGGGGGCATTGCTCCAGCGGATCGGTGAAGGCCTCGATTCGCCGGTGACGCTACCTGCGCAACCCACCGCGTTTCAGTTCGAAGCGATCGGCCAGGGACTCCAGGATGAGGCCAGGAAGCGTGCGCCCGACGAATGGAAGAAGCGGGTCAGGGCCGCACTCGACGAAGCGGCCGCAGCGAGCGACCAACGCCCCGGGCTCGCGGCACGAAGCAAGTGGCTCCGCAGCATCCCGTTCAAGGCCATCCTCACAACGAACTTCGATTCGTCCTTGTCGGGCGCAGCGACCAACCTCGAGACGTACTGGAACGTGCTCCGGAACGAAGTCAGCCCCGGCTGGCAACTTCAGGACGGGCTGGACACCGAGTTCGGCGAACCGCCGATCATCAAGCTGCATGGCGATGTCGACCAGGCTGGGGCGGAGCTCGTGTTCAGTCGAGCTGACTACCGCCAGCTCATCTATGGCGACGGGAACTACGCCAACTTTGTTCGCGCCGTGTTTGCCGGCTACACACTGCTCTTCCTCGGCGTCTCGTTCACGGATGCGTACCTCAACGAGCTTCGATCCGAAGTACTGAACCTGCTGCACCGCCAAGGTCGCGAAGGAGTGCCGTGGGGATATGCGATCCAGATCAACACGTCACCGCAGCTGGTCGAGTTCTTCGAGAAGCACGAGTCGATCAGGACCTTGCCGGCAAAGGATCCCGCCGAGTTCGACGAGTGGCTCGAGTCGATCGCGCGAGCGACATCAGTGGAAGGACGGCTCTCGACCTTGCTCGAGGGCAAGACGATCGTCTGGGTCGATGCGAGCCGCGAGAACAATGTTCGCGGGCGCGCGCTGTTCGAGCGGTGCGGCGCAACCGTCCATCACCTCCTCTCCGAGAACGCGCTCGATGACTCGCATGCGAAAGCCGACCTGCTGATCACGCAGTTCGGCCACGACGCTGGCGGACGTCATCGAGCACTCGGGGTGCTCGACAAGGTCAGCGGATGGCGAGATCGACCGCCGGTCATCGTGTTTGCCGCGGCTGGATCTCCGGACGAGGTCCGGGCCAACCGCAGCGTATGTCTCCGACACGGCGCGTTCGAGTACGCCACGCAGTGGAACGAGCTCTACGCGTTCATCGAGTCTCTGCTGGATCGCACGCCTGGACGCTCAAATTCCTAGCGTGACTACACTGGGATTGCTCGAGCCGCGTAGGTGCCCCTTCTGAAAAGGAACAAGGTCATGCCGAAGATGGAAGAGTGTTTGATCAACGTCGACCTCGCGAACGCGCTGCGGGCGGTCGTGGAGGCGATGCGGCTCCGTGTTCCCGGCGGCGACATTTCATTTCGATGCCCCGAGTGTCGCTGTCCCGTCAAACCACACGATGCCGGCGCGACGACCGCCGCCCATTTCGAACACCTGGAACGAAACAAGGCCTGTAGCCTGAGCGATGTGTAGATGGCGCCGCCGCAATCCAGAGATCCGTTGAGATCCTCTCATCCGCGATGATGAGTGTGTCCACGCAGACGCGTGTCTCCTGTCGCGCATGCGAGGCGGTGATCGCATGAGCAGCTGAACGTCGAGGAGGCAGCGCATCGGTCGAATCACCAAGCAAGGTGACGCGGTGGTTCTGGGTCTTGAGCCGGTGGCGCTCGCCGACTACCGTTGCGGCGAGGCGGTCATGTCAGATCTCATATATTCCCTCGATCTCGAATCCTCGGGTCTTCAGCCGCCGTACACCTTGATCTGCGCATCACGAGACGACGCTCTCGCTCGGCTCGTGGCTCACTGGTTCACGCTCGGCAAGGCGCTACACGCCTTCATCCGCCTCGTGTCGTTCGGCGACGATCCGTATATCGCGCACGGCCTCGGCACCTACGAGGCCTCCGATTGTCCGGTGCTGGTCAACACCAGCACTGCTGCACGGGTGCCCGGCGTGATCGATCCACCATCGCTGCGTGCGTTCCTCGTACGAAATCACCACGTCCCCGAACACGTGCTGGTCCTTGTGCCACCCGACTCCCGGAGTAAACCCACGGCGCCACGAGCAACGACGGAGGCGCCAGCCGCTCGTGCGGCTCCCCCGCCGGTACGTCCGGCGGCGCCATCGTCTGCACGGGCTTCCGCCTCCACGGATCCGGTTCCACCGAACCGTCCGGCGACTACGCCGCCCGCACGGGCTCGGAATCGATCACGTGAGCGTCCAGCTCCTTTGGCCAAGCCTGGATCGCCCGGCAATCGCAGGTCCCCCGGGTCGCGTTCGCGCGGCTCAGAGGCGCCGCCCACCCAGATGTCGCTCTTCGATCGCCGCGAACCGGAGATCCGACGCGAGCCCGGCGCGTCAAACGCCACTCCTTCGAAGCCGCCAAAGGCTCGGACGCGCAAGTCGTCGCCGAAAAGGCCCACAACGAAGTCCCCGAGCAAGAGAAAGAGCAGGAGCAAGAAGAAGTAACTGCACCCGTAATGCGTTCGACGATCGATCTCAGCACCAAGGCATTCGCGGCCCGCGTGTATCCTCTTGCGAGCGTGACTTGCCCGTTCTGCGAACCGTCGCCACAGCGCATCGCTTTCAACGGTCCGGTGGTCCGCATGATCTGGGACCTCTATCCAGTCAGCTCAGGGCACCTGTTGATCGTGCCGCGACGTCATGTCGCCCGATGGAGCGACGCGACGCCCGAGGAGAAGGCGGCCCTGCTCGCCGAGGTTGAACGCGCACGCACACTC
The DNA here is from genome assembly GCA_043759315.1 of Myxococcales bacterium. Classification (GTDB taxonomy): domain Bacteria; phylum Myxococcota_A; class Polyangia; order Haliangiales; family Haliangiaceae; genus JABFXX01. The sequence continues at coordinate 186 of JAYVLW010000967.1, read as the reverse complement.
GCGATCGCGCGAGACCCCACTGTCGACGGGTTCAACATCGGCTGGAACGACGGAGTCGCGGCGGGGCAGACCGTCATGCACCTGCACGTGCACGTGATCCCTCGACGCCCCGGCGACGTCGAGGATCCGCGCGGCGGGATCCGCTGGGTTATCCCGGCGACGGCCCGCTACTGGAGCGACTGATGG
>JAYVLW010000966.1:0-7140 GCA_043759315.1 Myxococcales bacterium | reverse complement strand
GGAGTTTCGCGACCTTCGGAATCGCAAGTTGCGTAAGTTGAAACCGTCCCCTTTGCCGGACACGGAGTTTCGCGAGCTTCGGGATCGCAAGTTGCGTAAGTTGAAACCGTCCCCGTTGCCCTGCCCCCGTTGCCCGTTGCCCCGTTGCCTACCAGGTCAGCACGATCGGTTTTGCGGCGCGACCTGCCGGGATGTCCACGGTGAGGGTCTTGCTCCGGCCGTCGACGAGGACGGCGCGGATCTTGTGGCGACCGGCGGAGAAGGGGCGGCGCAGGATCGGGGTGAGGTCCAGGAGCTTGCCGTCGACGTAGATGCGCGCGTAGGGGGTGGAGTCGATGCTGAGCGTGCCGGGTTTCGGCGCGCGCGCCGAGTCGGCCGGCATCTGCAGGTCTTCCGCGGCGTCGGGGGCCATGACGTCAGCGGGCCCCGCAGCCGTGGCTCCGACGTCGGGGCCGGTTGCGTCCAGGGATCCGATGATCGATGGAGCAGCATCGAGCGCCGCGGACCGGGCCTGGTCGCGGCCCGAGACGACCATGACGAGCGTGATGACCGCCAGGGCCAGGAGGCCGGCGGCCATGACGAGGGGCGCGAGGCGCGCGGCCGGACGCGGCGTGACGAGGGTGGCAGCCGCGTCGCCGTGGAACGGACGTGTGATGGAGTCGACGCCCGACCGCGCGGCCGCGATCACGCGCGCCTGACGCGTGCGCTGCGCGGACAGCTCGTCGGTGGAGGTCACCACCGCGGCGATCTGCGCGGCGGACGCGAGGCCGCCGTGCGGGCCGAGCGCGGCCGTCAGCGCGGTGGCGAGCTCCGCGGCGTCGGCATGACGCGCGGTGCGATCGCGCGAGAGGGCGCGCGCGATGACATCGGCGACGGCGGCGGGGATCGCGGGGTCGGCCTCGTCGGCGCGCGGGATCGGGTCCTCGAGGATCGCCCGGGCCGCGAGGTAGTCGCTCGAGCGCTTGAACAGGCGCTGGTGGGTGGCGAGCTCGTAGAGGACGATGCCGAGAGCGAACACGTCGCAGCGACGGTCGAGGGGCTCGCCGAGGAGCTGCTCGGGCGCCATGTACTGGGTCTTGCCCTTGATCGTGCCGGCCTCGGTCTCGGAGGCGCCGCGGACCTTCGCGACGCCGAAGTCGAGGACCTTCACGGCACCGACGGAAGTGACGAAGAGGTTCGAGGGCGAGACATCGCGATGCACGAGGCCCGCGGGGGCTCCGTCGGCGTCGCGCAGCTCGTGCGCATGGTGGAGGCCGGCGCACGCCTGGACGATGATCGCCGCGGCCACCCGTAGCTCGCCGAGTCGGTCCGGGTCGCGCGGGCGTGCGATCAGCTCGGTGACGGGGATCCCGTCGAGGTACGGCATCGCGAGGAAGTACTCGCTGCCGTCGCGACCGAGCTCGTGGATCTCGCAGATGTTCGGGTGGTCGAGTCGTGAGACGAGCTTGCCCTCGTCGAGGAACATCGCGACGAAGGCGGGCGAGGCGACGAGCTCCGGAAGGAGGCGCTTGACCACGACGGTCTTCTCGAAGCCGGCCTCGCCGGCGAGCCGCGCGAGGTGAATCTCGGCCATCCCGCCGAGCGCGAGCTGGCCGATAAGCTGGTACCTGCCGAGCTGCGTCGGGGCGGGACGCGCGTCCGCCGCCGGATCGACCTGGTACGATGCCACGGCCTCGTACTATGCCGTGGAACGTCGCCCTCTGCGTGCTCGTGATGGCCGGCTGCGTGTTCAGCGCTGACTACGGCGGCGGGCGCTATCGCTGCAGCGACGGCGTCTGCCCCGACGGCCTGGTCTGCACCACCGACCAGCGCTGCGTGGCGAGCCCGGCGATCGATGCACCGACGAGCGACGGCGATGCGATGCCCGACGCGGTGGTCGATGCGCGCCTTGCCGCGCTCACGTGCGCCGATCCGGGCCTGGTGCCCGCGGCGGGCGGCAGCGACATGGGCACCACTGCAGGGCGCTCGTCGACGATCTCCGCGTCGTGCGGCGGCTTCATCATGAACGGCAATGATGCGGTGTACCGCCTCACCGTCGCCTCCGCGGGCGACATGTATCTGATCGGGATCACCGGCGTGAAGGCGTACGTGATCGCGCCGTGCAGCACGACGCCGGCCACGCCCGTCTGCGTCGGCAATTCATTCGCAACGGCCGGGAACCCGATCGCCATCACGGCCACGTCGGCGGGCCAGCACTATATCGTGGTCGATCACGAGAGCCCGGCGACGAGCGGCGCGTACACGCTGACGGTCACGAAGCAGTAGTCACGGCTCGCAGGCGCGCCGACACGGCGCCACGCGATCGAGCGCCTCCTGGAGATCGACGATCGCGAGCGACTTCGCGAAGTCGCGGCACGACGAGATCGACCGGAGTGTCATCACGCACTGCTTTGCGAGGACCTCGTCGACCTTCGGGCAGCTCTTGATCGACAGCTTCCGCGGCATCTGCCGCATCGTCCGTTCGATCTGCACGCACTGCTCCAGCGAGCCCACGCCGCACCCGACCTCGAACCGACACACCGCCGCGAACATCGCGACGACCGCCGGATCGACGAGGGTGTCGGGTGCCGGCCTACCGAGGTCGTCACTCGCCCCTCCGCTCCCCGAGCCACCAGCTGCGGCCTGCTCCGGGACCCCGCCACGCCGCACCAGGGCGACCGCGAGCAGGACGGCCGCCGCACTGGCCAGCGCCATCGCGATGATCGGCAGCCGAGTTCGCCGCCGCTCGACGGGAAGCACCGGCTCCTCCATGACGTCGCGCCGGCCGAGCACCGCGTGGCAGTGCTTGCAGTGGCGCGCGATCCGATGGATCTCCCGGCCGCATTTCGGGCACGCAACTCTCAACCCGGTGACGGTAGCGCGCCCTGTTGGCCGGTGCCCACAGATGGCCGGCGCCAACAGCGGATCTACTGGTACCCACAGGGTCGCCCCCTGGTACGCCCATTGCTCGACGGCGAGCATGCGTTACGCGCTCCTGTTCATGGTGATGGGTTGTCAGCTGGGAGGCACGGGCCACCCCGGCGGCGAGGGCGACGACCAGGGGTCGGGCGTCGATCAGACCGCGTGCGCGCAGGCGATGGCCGGCGCACCCCTCGCGCCCGCCGGCTACGACATTCACGACGGCATCGGGGCCGCCCCGCGCAACAAGTGGGACGGCATCTCGATGCCGCAGCCCGGCGATGCGATGTACCCGGGCGGTCGCTATCGCTCGCTCACCGCCGACGCGAGTGGCTCCAGGCACCCGGGCTGCTCGACGGCGGGCCTCTCGTACACGCCCGCCGCGATCGCCGGTTACCCCTGCGCCGCGCGCGAGTTCCCGTTCCCCACCGGCGTCTCCGAGGACACCTCGAAGCCGATCGTCATCCTCGCCCACGGCAACTCCGAGTCGCCGACCGGCTGGATGAAGTTCGTACACGCCGATCCGTCGTCGCTGATGTTCCCGGCGGACACGGTCGCGCGCGATCAACTCGCGGAGCTGTTGCCCGCCGCTGGCTTTCGCACGATCGCGGTCGACTTCCGCACCGACCTGATCGACGACCCGAAGAGTCCCGAGGGCAAGGACACCGGCAACACGCCAAGGAACGCCGACCACGGCTGGAACGTCCCCATCCTCCAGGAGCTGATCAAACGCGTTGTGATCACGAATCCGGGCCGCGAGATCTCGGTCATCGGCTTCTCCCTCGGCGCCACCTCGGTGCGCGATGCGCTGCGCCGTCTGTGGGTCGAGAACCAGGACGGAACGTGGGACATCAACATCCTCGAACGCATCCACGACGTGATCGTCGCGTCGGGCGCGAACCACGGCGTCGTCAGCTTCGCGAAGCAGTGCGGCGTCAACCTCACGATGCGCGGCACCGTCACGTGCCAGATGGGTCAGCGCAACCAGTACACGGCGACCGCGTTCCACCGCCCGCTGAACGGCCCGCCGATGACCACCGACAACGGGCAGTTCGGGGGATGGTGGGAGACGCCGTGCGCCGACGGTGACTACGCGTTCGGCAAGCGCGGCGCCTGCGGCAAGCACGCCGTCCAGTACACGACGATCACGATGAAGGATCTGATGAACGGCACGCAGCAGGACGAGTTCGTCTCCGAGCACGCATCGCGCCTGTACCCCACCGCGTGCGCCGCGAACCAGCTCGACGGCCTCAACGACTTCGATACGAGCGGCTACTTCTACAACGGCTTCTTCCGCAACCACTACGGCGCCGTGCGCAGCGCGGCCGGCCTCGCGAAGATCACCGCGGCACTGGAGGACTGAGATGCGTACGATCATCACCACGCTCGTGCTCGCGAGCTCCGCGATCGCTTCGGCCGACACCGAGATCGAGTTCCCCCCGGAGTCCGCGCGCAGAACCACCGTCGCGACCGCCCCCGGCGCGGAGTCTCCGCTCCCCGCGCCAGCGACCGGAACGGAGGTCGATGCGGAGTCCCGGCTTCCGACCCATCCCGTCGAGGCCACCGAGAGCACGGACGCGCCGGCACCGAAGACGAAGCGCATGTGGATCCAGCCGTTCGGCGCGATCGCCGGTGGCATGCACCTCCAGAGCCTTCACCAGGCCACCGACGCCCAGACCAGCGGCCAGAACCCCACGGTCGCCGTGTCGCGTCTCGGCCTTCGTGGCGGCGTCGGGCCATACATCACGTTCGCGAGCGAGTTCGAGGCATCCCTCGGCGGTCCGCTCGGCTACGGCTCGAGCGTGTGGGAAGGGCAGGCCGCGATCGCGATCCGCGACCAGTACGTGCGCTACACCCGCGCAGGGTTCTCGTTCGCCGCGGGCCGCGTCGCCGACCCGGCGAGCTACGACTACGTGTCGGCGCACCTCGGCGACCTGCTCTATACCGATCTATACACGCGCGACCCGTTGCTCTACTCCGGCGCCGATCGCGGCAACGGTCTGTTCGCCAGCTACGACATCACGAAGTACCTGACCGTCGCGGGTACGTTCCATTCGACGAACCCGACCGGGATCACCGGCACGCTCGCGATCGGCGGCAAGCTACAGCCGTTCGATCGTCCGTTCTACCTGGCGGCCGCGCAGGTCGGAAACTCGCAGAACAATCTGCCCGATCAGAACCTCCACATCTACTTCGGCTCGCCGTCGGTGATGTTCCACACCGAGCAGTTCGAGGCGAAGGCCGAGGTTCAGATGTACAGCCTGGACACGCAGGAGTCGATCACGAGCGATCAGACGATCCGTGGGTACAACCTGCGGCTCGGTGCGCGAGCGCACATTCCAACGATGATCGGCAAGGTGTCGCCGTTCGCGAACGTCTCGCGCAACCGCAACGAGATCCTCGATCCCACCGATTCGAAGTATCGGCTGCCGGATCTGTTCCGCTCGTACACCTTCTCGGCGGGCGCGGATCTCGATCTCACAAAGCACGCCGGCGTCGGTGCCTCGTACGCCGTGGTCGATACGCGCGAGCCCGACCAGCATGTTCGCGAGCACTACCTGAACCTCGGCACGAGCTACTGGATCGAGGACAGCGTCGCGGTCAGCCTGCGCGGCTCGATCTTCGCGCAGCAGATCAGCGGCGAGACGATGACGACCGGCGCCCGCTCGTTGTTCGTGACCGCCCGCCTCATGCTCAACTGAGCTACCCCGGCTTACCGTCGCTCCGCGCCGAGACCAGGATCGGTGCATAGATCACGAGGTAGAGCGAGAACGCCGCGGTCCACACGAGGCCCGCGGCGATCAGGGTGGAGCGGTAGGCCTCGATGCCCACAGCCGCTCCCGCTACCCGGACCAGCCCGGCGAGGAGCGCCAGCGCGAATGCGAGCGCGATGGGGCGCGCGGCCACCAGCATGCGCCCACTGTGGCCGAGCGCGACGCGCGCCATCATCCCGAGCGTCAGGGTTCCGACCGCTCCGATCGTGAGCGCATGCGTCGCGATCTGCGGCGACACCAGCGGCGTGACCGCTGCCACGGCGCGCAACGCGAGGCCGATCGGGATCCACAGGTAGCCCAGATGCAGCACCCACAGCAGCGGCGTGCGCAACGAGTATCTCGCTCCCCAGCGCCAGCTGCGCGCGACCGCAAGCACGGCGACGAGCAGGCCCCAGCTCGGGGTGATCGCGAGGCTCGGTATCAGGAGATCGAGGACCACGTAGATCGCCATCGCTCCGAGCACCAGGCGATCGAGGCGCGGCGAGGACGCGATGCTGTCCACGCCGGTCGCGTTCCTGGTGAACATAGGGAGGACGCGGCCGGCGATCACGAGGATGACGAGGACAAGGACGTCGACCCCCATGAGATCTCCGCGTCGTCGCCACCCGGGGAGCGCCCCGAGCGCGTCGAGATGGATCATCAGATTTGCCGCGAACAGCGCCGTGAGGATCGCGACCATGACCAGGTTCTTGTGGTTGCGCGTCGCGATCAGCGGGCGCGCGATCACGATCGCCAGCGCCGGGAGGAACGACAGATCGACGACCGCCACCAGCCACGGTGGGAACGGACTCGACGCCGTGATCAGGATGCGCCCGGCGATCCACAACGCCGCGAGCCCGAGCAGGGGGAACCCGATCGCCGTCTCTCGCTTCGTCCAGTTGCCGACGGCCGTGAGCAGGAAGCCCGCGATCACCGCGGCCGCGAACCCGAACACCATCTCGTGGGCGTGCCAGTTGATGGGATCGAGGTAGGAGGAGACCTGGACCGTACCGTCGATGACGAGCAGCCACAGGGGAACGACGAGGGTCGCGAACAGCCCGGCAAGGAGGAAGAACGGGCGAAATCCCTTCGCGGCGACCGGCCACACCGTGTTGATAGGTTCGATTCGCGCAGATCCTTCGCCTCGCGCCTTCGTGCCTGCAACACGTGCGCGGACCACCCGTGGATCGATGAGCACACCCCGTTCGATGCAAACCGCGGCCCGGCAGCTGGTGCGGAATTGATGCATGCTGCGGCGATGTGGAAGAGGATCCTCGTACCGCACGACTTCTCGGAGTGCGCCGCGCACGCGGTGGAGATCGCCGCGCTCGAGGCGCGAGCGCACGGCGCGCGGATCGTGCTGCTCCACGTCGTCGAGGTGATGCCGCAGTTCGGTCGCGACTCCACGATGATGGTCAGGCCTGGGACCACCGAGCACATGAGCGTCACCAGCTATCATCTCCAGACCGGTGAGGCGGAGCTCGAACCG
>JAYVLW010000965.1:0-5421 GCA_043759315.1 Myxococcales bacterium | reverse complement strand
GATACCCAGGACGAGCTCGGGCAAGCGCTCGATCTGCGCACCGACACCGGGAAGTTCACGGGCACGATCACGCCGGTCATCACGTATGGAGCGGATCGGGTCTCCGGGGTGGCCAAGAGCGCGTCGTTCCAGATCGCACCGGTGCGGCAGGTGGTCTACCTCGACTTTCTCCCCGGCTACATCGAGACGCTCCGCGACTTTGGCCTACGCGCCGTTCACGCAAAGGTCCGCGACCGCATCCTCGAGGTCTGCAAGGAGGCGTACCGCGGCGTCAACATCGAGTTCCGCACCGAGCCCGTGACGGACTTCGCGTACTACGAGCACGTCGAGCTGGTCGGCGTGGATCCGAACGACATGGGCCTGTTCGGCTACGACAACTCCGCCGGCAAGGACAACGGCAACCTCCGGCTGTTCGATCGGCTCGGCGGCGTCAACGCGCTGACGCAACAGGACGGCTACGCGGGGTTTGGCGGCGTGTTCCTCCGCTCGCTCCTCGGCTTCTCCAAGCACCCCGGCAACCTCGCGAAGGGCGTCCCCGGCGCCGACCCCGTGTTCGACAAGATCTTCGATTCCTTCCGCGCGGACCAGGATGGCTCGCCGATCACGTCGGCAGATCTGGGCAGCGACATCACCCCGCTCGCCGACGGGACGAGCTGCCCCGCGAGCGATCGCAAGGGCAAGGTGAAGTGCGCGATCTACGTGCTCGGCAACCTCGTCGGCGGCACGCTCAGTCACGAGGTCGGCCACTCGCTCGGCCTCGCGAACCCGTTCGCCGAGGGGTTCCACAACGCGGGCGATGGTCCGAATCGGCTGATGGACTCCGGCGGTGATCGGCCGTTCCTCGAGCGAGCAATTCTCCAGGGCTTCGGGCCCGGCGTGTTCTGCGACGACGAGTACGCCTACCTGCGGATGATCCTCCCGACGACCGCGCCCACGAACGACATCCAGCGCCCGGGCTGCTTCTAGGGCCAGCGTTTCGGCTTAGACTGGTCGCCGCATGGCGCGCGGGTCCAAACAGAAGTCGAAGTTCGGTGGGCGACCGGCGAGCAAGCCGCGCGTTCCACTTCCGGTCGCGCAGCTGCATCCGCCACGCGGCGACATCCGCCGCTGGATCTACGGCGGGCTCGACATCGCGTTCGCGGTGACCCAGGCGATCCTGATCTGGAAGGTGATTCCGAACCGGCTGCCGTCGGCATCGTTCCACCTGTGGACCCTTCCGATCTCGACGGGGCTGCTCGGCGTCGGCACGCTGCTGGGCGGTCCCCGCGGCTGGAAGCTCGCGATGATCGGCGGCTCGGCGGCGCTGCTGTCGACGATCCTGCTGGTGCTTCGGATCATCGTCTCGGCGGCGTTCCTCTCGGGGGTGTACGGCGCGTTCGGCAAGGCGGCGGCGATGACCGCGATGATCTCGGTGGCACTCCTGGTCGAGCTGGTCGCGCTGCTGCCGATCGTGCAGGTGAAGTACCTGATGACCCGCGCCGGGCGGCAGGCCTACGGCGTCTGGGATTCATGACCCGGCGTCGTCGCCTCGTCGCCCTGGTCCTCGTGTGGACCATGCCGAGCCTGCTGTTCCTCGCCACCGCCGCGTTCGTCTACGGCAAGTACCGCATCCCGCAGCCGACACGCCTCGACGATGCACAGCGCACCGCCGTGTCCTCGACGCTGCGCGCGGGGCTGACGAACACGACGCCTGTACCGTGCACCATCGACGCGCCCATCGAGGAGACGCTCGCGGTGACCGTGTGGCTCCACGGACGCTCCCTCGTGCGGATCGATGGGGCGGGCGACAGCGTCGGCACCGCTGCGAATGACGCCGCGGCCAAGCTCGCGGAGAACCCCACGGTGAGGGGGCTCAGCGCCGCGGATCGCGACGAGGCGCGGATGCAGGTCGACCTGATCACCGGCTCCGCGCCGCTCGGAGGCATCGACGTCTACGCGGTCCCAGGGATCGCGGAGATGCTCGCGATCAACCCCGGCGTCGAGGGGATCGGGACGGAGCTCGGGAGCAAGCGCGTGGTGCTGCTGCCGAACGAGCTCGTGGCGGCGAAGGTGCTCGCCGCGAAGCGGCCGTCGAACGCGCTCCCTGACTTCGCGATGGGCATCGACCTCGCGAAGATCGGAAGCGTGCTCGCTTCGCGCGCGGGGCTGACCACGGCGGTCGCCCCCGAGGCGCTGTTCCGGTTCCGCACCGATACGTTCGTCGAGCGCCCGCTCGCGATGCGTCCCGGCGCACCGATCCAGCTCTACCGCGGGAACCCGGCACCGCCGCCGCTCTCGGCGAAGGCGCTGCGCGACGCGGCGCTCGCCGGTGGGCGGTTTCTCGTCGCCCACCTCGCACCGAACGGCCGCTACATCTACGAGCACGAGCTGTCGACCGGGCAACAGACGGATCCCGTGCGGTCGAGCAGCTACTCGATGCCGCGCCACGCCGGCACCACGTACTTTCTCGCAGAGCTGTACCGGATCACGAAGGAGGAGTGGCTGCGCGAGCCGATCGAGCGCGCATTCCATCACCTTGCGGAGCTGCTCGCGACCGGCAAGTGCGGCAGCACGCTCCCGAACGGCACCGCGATCGATTGCGTGCTCGATCGGACCGAGCAGATCGCTCAGCTCGGCTCGACGGCGCTCGCGGTCGTCGCGCTCGCGGAGTACCAGCGAGCGACCGGCGACAAGACGTACCTGCCGATCGCGACGAAGTTCTCGTCGTTCCTGTTGTTCATGCAGCGCCCCGATGGCTCGTTCCGCCATCTCTACGATCCGAAGACGCAGCAGCCCGACGACAAGGCCGAGCTCCTCTACTACTCGGGCGAGGCATCGCTGGCGCTCGCACGCATGTTCCTCGTGACCAACGATCAGCGGTACGCGGTCGCGGCGGAGAAGGGCCTCGACTGGCTGGTCCACTGGTACGACTTCTTCATGGGGGGCTTCTTCTACGGCGAGGAGCACTGGACGTGCATCGCCGCCGAGGCCGCGTGGCCCGCGGCCAAGAACCCGGAGTACAAGGACTTCTGCCACGGCTACGGCCGGTTCCTTCGGGGGCAGCAACCCGTGCCCGGAGAGCATCCGGATCAGGACGACTTCGCGGGTGCCTACAACGTCACCTCGTTCGTGCCTCCGTACAACACGCCCGCCGGCTCGCGGACCGAAGCGATGATCTCCTCGTACCTCCTCGGGAAGCACCACGGGACCCCCGATCCCGCGGTTCGCGCGCAGATCCGGGCAGCGCTCCAGTATGCCCTCGGGCAGCAGATCCGGCCCGAGAGCGACTTCAACGTCGTCGGGGCCGGGCTCGGAGGCATGCCGGGGAGCCCGATCGATCGGAACGTGCGGATCGACTTCGTCCAGCACGTCTGCTCGGCGATGATCCGAGCTTCGGAGTGGATCGACGAGCCTTAGGGATTCCGCCAGCTTCCCTGGTATAATACCGCCCCGGTGGCAGACGAGAAGCGGACCAAGATGGGCCAGACCGGGCCCGCGCGCGCGAGCAGCGGTACTCCGGCTCCCGTGACGTCTTCGCCGACGCCGTCGCCGACCGCCTCGCAGGCGTCACAGCCAACGTCGATCCTGCCGGATCACGGCGCCCACGCCGGGATGTCCACATCGTACCTGCCGAACGCGACCGATCCGCTGATCGGCGCGACGATGGCGGGCCGCTACCACGTCATCAAGAAGCTCGGCGAAGGCGGCATGGGTGCCGTCTACCTGGCCACGCACAACCTGCTCGAGAAGCAGGTCGCGCTCAAGGTGCTGCACGGCGAGTTCGCCCGCAAGCAGGACCTCGTCGAGCGGTTCATGCAGGAGGCGAAGTCGGCCTCGCGGATTCGTCACGAGAACGTGATCGACATCAGCGACTTCGGCACCACGCCCGAGGGCCTCGTGTTCTTCGCGATGGAGCTGCTCAAGGGCCACGACCTGCACGAGGAGATCGCGCGCGCGCGGCTCGCGGGGCAGCTGCTGCCATGGGCGCGGAGCAAGAAGATCTTCCTGCAGATCTGTAGCGCGCTCTCGGCGGCCCACGGGCTCGGGATCATCCACCGGGATCTCAAGCCGGAGAACATCTACCTCGTCGAGTTCCTCGGCGAGCCCGACTTCGTGAAGCTGCTCGACTTCGGCATCGCGAAGCTGACCGAGGTCGACGAGGGCGCTCGCAAGCTGACGAAGACCGGCATGCTGTTCGGCACGCCCGAGTACATGTCCCCGGAGCAAGCACGCGGGGAGAACGTCGATCACCGCGTCGACGTCTACGCGATGGGCTGTATCCTGTTCCAGCTCGTCACGGGTCGCGTGCCGTTCGAGGCCGACAACTTCATGGGCGTGCTCAGCCTGCACCTCACCGAGCCGCCGCCGTCGATCCCGCCCGAGGTGTTCGACCGGATCGGTGCGCCGCGCGAGCTCGCGGGCGTCATCGATCGTGCGCTCCTGAAGGACCGCAACGCTCGCTGGGGCACCATCGACGAGCTGGCACATGCCGTGCGTCGCGTGTGCGGCGATCCGCTTCCGACTGCGTCCACGGGGAACGTGCCCGTGCAGCGCACCACCGGCGTCGCCGCCGGGGTGCAGGCACCGGCGACGACCACGCAGTCCCGCCAGCGGACCCAGTGGACGGGGAGCCTCCAGGTTCCACAGGAAGACGACAAGCCGCGGCAGAAGTCGAAGCTGCCGCTGATCCTCGGTGCCGTTGTCGTGCTCGGTGGCGGCGGTGCTGCGGCGTTCTTCGCTCTCAACAACAAGAGCTCCGGGGCCACGAACGGCTCCGGCAGCGACGGTTCCGCGATCATCGCCGGCCCCGGGACCAACGGCTCCGCGCTGACCGTGGCGCCACCCGATGCCGGCGCGATCACGCCTCCGCCCGCGCCGGATGCGGCGGTCGTGCTCCCGCCGCTGCCGGCGCGGATCACGCTCACGATCGATTCCAAGCCCAAGGGCGCCGAGGTCACGAACGTCGCGACCGGCAAGAAGTACCCGGGCTTCACGCCGCTCACGCTCAACATCAAGGGCTCGCACGACACGCTGTCGTTCCAGATCCACAAGTCCGGCTACAGCGACGTGATCGTCGATCTCACTCCTGATCAGGACGGCTCGTTCACGGCGGAGCTCGCGAAGGGGAGCAGCTCCACCCCGATCCGCCAGACCGCGGTCAAGAACCCGCCCGGCACCGGCTCGAATGGATCTGGTGCCGTGACGAAGCCCGACACGGGCAGCGGTGGCACGAAGCCCCCTCCGGACACCGGCAGCGCCGGATCGGCGACCAAGCCGCCCGACAAGCCCCCAGAGAAGCCGCCGGAGGACGATTGCGTCGACTTCCCCTGCGTGAAGACGAACGTGCCAGGCCTCAAAGGCAGCGCCGCCGGCAGCGGTAGTTGACCATGCTCGTGGCAACGCGGAGCGGCCGCGCGACGGTAGCCCCGGACGTGGAGCTCG
>JAYVLW010000964.1:0-8857 GCA_043759315.1 Myxococcales bacterium | reverse complement strand
CGCAGCGCCGACAGGGGGTGCTCGTCGCGCAACCACTCGTCGCGCATCCACTCGAGGTAGAACCCGCGGCTGTCGAGGAACAGCTCGTAGTCGTCGCCGGCTGGTAGCGTGTAGTCGAATTCGTAGACATCGCCGGGCATGGTCACGATCGGGAACGCCGAGACCGGCTGGCGACCTCCCGCGTAGTCCTTCCCGATCGTCCCGCGGATGGCCTTCGGCGCGATCCGGATCGGCGTCGCGGCGCCGGCCAGCGTCGCGAGAGCGGCCGAGTCGATGCGCCAGCCGCCCTTCGGGAGCTGCAGGCGTACGTGCTCGCCGGTGACTCCTTCGGGCAGCATGATCATGTGGACGTCGGTCGCCAGCGGGCCGGTCTCGTAGGCCTCGCCGACCGTGGTCCATGTACCGCCGTGCTCGATCTGGACCTCGATGCCGCCGACGAGCCGCTGCAGCTGGCGCCCGCCGAGACGGCTACCGAGGTCACCACGCTCGAGCGTGGCGAGCCATGCGCCCGCGGTGGTGCCGAGGTACGCGAGGCCCTGATACAGGAGGTACGTCGTGACCAGGCTCTGGCGTGCGCCGATCACGATCGCCGCGCGGCCGTGACTCGGTGGGAATGCAAGCTCGATGGTCTCGCGGGTGGCGAGGTCCGCCGGGTCGGTGAGGCTGAGCCGCTCGATGCCATCGATCGCGGTGAGCTGGTTCAGACAGTCGCCGTCCTCCGCGCGGCATGCGATCGGCGCCGACACCGTGGAGGCGACCCATAGCTCCTCGGCGGTCGCGAGCACGCGGCCGCCCTTCGGGCGCTTCACGATCAGGAGATCGGCCTGCTTCACGGTGTGCGTCTCGTACGCTTCGTTCGTCATCGTCAGCGTGAAGTCGCCACCGTGGCCGGTGGTGCGCCACAGCGCGTCGATGTCGTGCGACTCGAGCGAGGGCGAGATGGCATCGGAGAACCCCTCGGCCTGGAGCACCGACCGGCCGCCCTTGTCATCGGGGGCGTAGAAGGTGGGACACGAGCCGAAGCACGCCTTCGGGTTCGCGATACACGCGGCGCTGACCGCGAGCGAGAGGCCGGTGATCACGGCCATGGCTGCCACGCCGGGCGAAGAGGAGATGGTGTTCGTCTCGTACAGCGCGACATCGGCCATCGCGACGCGGTAGGTGGTCCGGCTCTCGACCGAGCGATCGGTGCCGAAGTACTCGCCCGCGCCCGTCAGCGCGTGTCCGACCTCGTCGATCGTCCATGACGAGAGGACGTAGAGGCCGCCGTCCTTCATGTGGCACTTGATGTAGGGCGCCTTGAGGTCGACGGTCTGGAGGTTCGCGCTCGTGGCGCGGTGGAGGCGACGGGCGCATCCTCCGGCGGCGAGCGCCACGATCACCGCGATGGCCACCTTTCGGGACATGCCTCCGTTGTCTCACGGGGGCCCGAGCGGAGACGGGCGGGGCCCAACGTTGCCGGCTTTTTTCGCGCGAAGGACACCGGGCGCAGATCCTTCCTTGGCCGCATGCGTTTGTTGCCATGGAGGACACCATGGCCATCCGTCTGGGACTGATCTGCGCTGGCGCTGTTGTCGCGGCCCTGGCGCCTTCTGCGTACGCACAGACGCTCGCCGCCGATCGCCTCGAAGCGACGATGGTGATCGCGAACAACCGCGAGCAACGCGGCATCCCGCTCGCCGAGGAGCGGCTCACTGTCGCGATCGATGGTCAGAACGCGACGTCGACCCTGCTCCAGGTCTTCGAGAACCAGAGCGACGGCCAGATCGAGGGCCGCTATCGCCTTCGCCCTGGATCCGGTAGCCACGTCGATGGGTTCGCGTACTGGAACGGCGAACAGAAGATCGTCGGCGAGGTCTTCGAACGCCAGGCCGCGCGTCGGGTCTACGAGAACGTCACCACGCGTCGTCGCGATCCGGGCCTGCTCGAGGAGGATGGCGAGGGTGCGTTCGCGTTCAAGATCTTCCCGATCAACGCGCACGAAAAGAAGCGCGTCGAGATCCGCTGGACCAAGTGGCTCGAGCGCCGCGATCGCTCCGTCCGGTATCGCGCTCCTGCCACCCGCCGCGATGCCTCGATCGTCATCGAGTTCGCGAGCAGCGTGAAGAACCTCCGCTCGTCCACGCACAAGCTGCACGTCGACAAGGTCGGCAACGGCATGCGTGTGCGCTCCGAGGGTGCGACCGCCACGGGCGAGCTGATGCTCGAGTGGGACGTGGAGGATCCCAGCTGGACCCCGTCGGCGTACGTGCACGCCGGTGGAACTACCGCCGAGGAGGGGTGGTTCGCGCTCTCCCTCGCGGCGCCGAGCCTCGATGCGAAGGCGGTCGCCGCGAAGGACGTCACCATCGTGATCGATCGCTCTGGCAGCATGGCCGCCGACAACGCGCTCGATCACGCGAAGGCCGCCGCCGCGGATATGATCCGGCTGCTCTCCGCCAAGGACCGCGTCAACGTCATCGCGTTTTCGGACGAGGTCGACCCCCTGTTCTCGATGCCGAAGCTCGTCACCCCGGAGAACCGCAAGCGAGCGATCGAGTTCGTGGAGGCGCTCCATGACGGCGGCGGTACCGATATCGCGCTCGCCCTCGCGACGGCGATCAAGCTGCAGCACCAGACGATGGAGGGGCCGCGCGTCGTCGTGTTCATGACCGATGGGCAATCCGATACCGACAAGTCGATCGAGGCCGCGAAGCTCGACACCAAGGACATCCGGCTGTTCACGGTCGGCCTCGGGAAGGAGGTCAACAAGCCGCTGCTCTCGCGCCTCGCGGCGATCAAGCGCGGTCGGTTCGCGTACATCGACACTGTCGCCTCCATCGAACCCGAGGTCGCGCGGCTCGCGGCGCATATCTCCAGGCCGCTGCTGGTCGACGTCTCGGTCGACATCGAGGGCCCGGTCGCATCGCGGCTCTACCCGCGCACGCTGCCCGATCTATTCGCCGAGGACGAGCTCCTCGTGACCGGCCGCCTGCGCGGCACGGGGGCGACCAAGTTCACGATCCGCGGCAAGCTCGAGGGCAGGCCGGTCGCGTACACGACGACCATCGACATGGCCAGGGCGCCGGGCCGTCCCTGGGTCGGCGCGCTGTGGGCGCAGTCGCGCGTGACGCATCTTCTCGAGGAGATCTCGCTCGGCTCCAGCGCACCGGAGATGGTCGAGGAGGTCACGAACCTCGCGCTCGCCTACAACTTCGTCACTCCGTACACCGCGTTCCTCGCGATCCCCGATAGCGAGCTGGGGGCGATGCGCAACACCGTCGAGGCGATGCGCGACCGCAAGCGCAAGATCATGGCCGATAACCCGGAGGTCGTGGCGATCAACAAGGGTCGAGGGGTTCCGTCGTCGTCGAGCACCGGCAGCACCGTGAGCGCCGATGACATCGGCGACGACGAGGAGGAGGAGGACGCGAGGCCCTCGCAGAAGCGGATGGCGATGAACGACTCCGGTTACGATGGTGACATCGATCGGGCCGCCCCGATCTCCGCGAGCGGACAGACCCGCGCCCACGGCTGCGCGGGTTGCGCGGCCGGCGGTGGCAGCGGCGGTCTCGTGCTCGGCCTGTTCGTCACGAGCGTGCTGGCTCGCCGGCGCCGTCGCAGCTAGAACGAGCCGATCACGGCGGCGCCGACCAGCTGGTCGGTGATCAACGGGACGAACGCGGACTCTTCCTCGTCCTCGTCGGCCGCCGGAGCCGGAGCGGGGGGCGAGCCTGGCCTGCGCGCCTTCTGTTCCTTGTCCTTCTTGCTCGCCTTCCACAGGAAGTAGGCGCCCACTCCAACGCCGACGAAGCCGACGCCGATCACGCTGCCGGTGACGGCCGCCGAGGGCGCATCCGCGGCAACCACGTAGCCGATGCCGAACAGCACGAGCGCCGCACCTGCACCGCCGGCGAAGTAGCCGTACTTGCGCAACGGCGCCGCCTCGTCGACCGGCGGTGGTGGAGGCGGTGGTGCGACCGCCGGTGGCGGCGGCTCGGTCGGCACGGCCACACTCGAGATCGTGCCGGCCGGCACGTTGACCTCGAGCTCCGCGGTGCGCCCGCTCGGGTAGGTGAACACGAGCACGTCGGAGTTCGCGCTCACGAACAGCAGCGTGGAGTCTGCGCCGCGCAGGTCGCTGCCGTTCTTGCGCATCACCGTGACGCCCGGCGGCAACTGCTTGTCGACGACCTTGAGCTGCACCTTCCCGATCTTCGGGACCAGCTTGTTGATCTCCTCGCGCACGTACTCGAGGCGATGGATGACCTGGAACAGCGTGTTCGCATCCGAGTTGCTCTTCTCGAGCTGCGCGCGGACCTTCTCGTAGTCCTCCGCCGCCTTCTCGAGGACCTCCGCGGCGGCGACGTACTGGTTGTCGAGCGCGAGCGAAGTGCCGTAGCCCGCGAGCGGATCGATCTTTGGCTCGAGCCGGTATGCCTTCAAGTAGAGCGCGGCGGCCTCGCCCGGCTTGGTGTCCTTGAGCGCAGCTGCGGCGGCCATGTAGCACTTCGACGGAGCTGCATCGGTGGCGCACGCATCGCCATCGGCGTGTGCCGCGCTGGGCAAGCCGGCGATGAGGGCGGTCGCGACGAGGGCGGTCGCGACGAGGGCGGTCAGGAGTCTCGGGTGCATGTTCGTCCTGCGGTCAGAAGCTCGCTGATGATGCCCGATCGACGAAAAAAAGGGGCCGGCCCCAATTCGGATCGCCGCACCTTGACCGAGTGAACGCGAGAGCGACGATCGCCGGCGCGACTAGAACGAGCCGTCGATGATGCAGCCCTTGCCCTGACACTTCTTCGGGTCGGGGGGCGTCGTGGGCTTGGTCGTGGTGGTCGTCGTGGGCTTCGTGGTGGTCGTCGTGGGCTTGGTCGTGGTCGTCGTGGGTTTGGTCGTGGCCGTCGTGGGCCTGGTCGTGGTGGTCGTGGGCTTCGTCGTGGTCGCGGTCGTCGGCGGCGTGGTGACCGTGGTCGGCGGAGTCGTCCCGGGTGGCTTCGCGGTGGTCGGCGAGGTCGTCCCGGTGGTGGTGCTCGCCGTCGTCGTCGATGGCGTGGTGGTGGTCGTGGGCTTCATGGTGGTCGCCGTCGTCGTCGATGGCGTGGTGGTGGTCGTGGGCTTCGTGGTGGTCGCCGTCGTCGTCGATGGCGTCGTCGTGGTCGTCGGCGAAGTGGTCGTGCTCGGCTTCGTGGTCGTCGACGTCGTGGTCGTCGGCGCGCTGGTCGTCGTGGTGGTACTCGCCGTCGTCGTCGATGGCGGGGTCGTCGCCGTCGTCGTCGTCGGCGCGCTGGTCGTCGTGGTGGGCTTCGTGGTCGTCAATGGCGTGGCGGTCGTCGGCGTGGTCGCGGCCGAGGTCGACGATGGCGTGGTGGTCGTCGCGGGCGGTGTCGTGGTGGTCGGCGGAGTTGCCACGTCGGTGGCGGGCTTCGTCGACGCCGTCGCAGGCGGGGTGGCGGGCGGCGTCACCCCTGGCGGCGTGATCGGAGACTCGACCGCGGTCGGCGGGCTCGCGGGCTTCGGTTCGGAGCCACCTCCGCCGCCGCTGCTCACGACCGCCACGACGGCGATCGCGGCGCCCACGACGACGAGGCCGGCGAGAGCGAAGAACTTCGACGACGAGGCCGCCTTTCTGGTGCGTGCATCGATCTGCGCGGCGACGCCGGCGGCGGAGTTGAGGGTGGTGGGCTTCGCGACGGTGGGCACGGGCGCCTCGACCTGCGGCGTCTGGATCGGCACGGCGACGGTCTTCGCAGCCGCTGCAGCGGTGGGGACGACCACGGGTCGCTGCGACGGACCCGCGGCGACGGCTTGCTGCGCCGCGCCGGCGGCGACGTCAACGGCAAGGGTCTTCGCAGCGGCGGCGCTGGTGGCGGGTTCGGCGCGGGCCGTGCTGACGATGGCGGCCTGCCCGGCGTGGGCGGCCTGGACCTGGGCCATCGGCGACGGTGCACCGACAGCGGCCGCGAGGGCCGCGGGGTTGGCGGCCTGGCCGGACAGCTGTGGCGGCTGGGTGATCAGCTTGGCGCCTCCGAGGGTGCGGCGACGGCCGGGCATGCCACCGTTCGGGCCGAGGCGATTCTCTTCGAGGATGCGCTCGATGACCGTCATGCTCGCGGGGCGATCTTCCGGTCGCTTCGCGAGCATCGCGGCGATCACCTGATCGAGGTGCGGCGGGATCCCGGGCTGCACGATGCTCGGGATCGGGGCAGGCGTGAGGAGGTGATGCGCGATCAGCTCGGCCATCGCGCCGGAGAACGGCGGCTTGCCGGTGAGCAGCTCGAACAGGATGCAGCCGAGCGAGTAGATGTCGCTCGAATGGTTCGCGTCGGCGGCGGAGCGGCACTGCTCGGGCGCCATGTAGTTCGGCGTTCCGAACACCATCCCGGCCTGGGTGTGCGTGCCGGCGGAGGAGTTCGCCGTGGTGGCCTGCTTCGCGATGCCGAAATCGAGGACCTTCGCCCGCTCGCCGATGGTGAGCGAGAGATCCTGCACGAGCATGATGTTGTCGGACTTGAGATCGCGGTGAACAATGCCGAGCTCGTGCGCGGACTGCAGCGCGTTCGCGACCTGACGGCAGATCTCCATCGCGACGGCGGGTGTGAACCGGCCGATCCGCACGAGCCTCTGCGAGAGCGTCTCGCCGACGAGCAGCTCCATGACGATGAACGCTGCGCCGTCCGCGGGCGTCCCGGTGCTTGTGACCTCCCCGCTCTCGTACACGGTGACGATGCCGGGGTGCACGAGCTTCGCGAGCGAGCGCGCCTCCTGGAGAAAGCGGCGCACCACGTCGGGGTTCGAGCTGTGATGAGGATGGAGGAACTTGATCGCGAGCTCGCGATCGAGATTGATGTCCCTCGCGACCCACAGAACGCCGAACCCACCTTCGGCGAGTGCGCGGACCAGTTGATACTTACCGACCCGAAGCCCAACCTTGAAGACCGACCCGGACACACCACTTCTATAGCGCGGAACCCCGCACCCTCACTAGTGGTTTCGTAAGCCAGCACCCCGATCCAGGGCCCCTAGTAACTCCTCTTCAGTGAACGGTTTCTGGAGGAACTGGGCGGCCAGACCATCGGGGAGATCGACGCGGTCGAAGCCGCTCATGAGCACGATCGGCGCGTCGGGGACCAGCGCGGCCAGCCGGGTCGCCAGCTCCGGGCCGCTGGTGCCCGGCATCGTGACGTCGATCAGGAATCCGTTGATCTGGACCGCGGCAACGAGGTCGAGCGCGCTCTCCGCGTTCGCGGCGCAGATCACCGTATAGCCTGCCTCCTCGAGCTGGCGGGAGAGCGTGGTCCGGAGCAGGTCATCGTCATCGACCACGAGCAGCGTGCCGCGCGGACTCGGCGTTCGCGTGCGCACCGGCTGCGGCGTGCGGGGGGACGGGACGTGGGAGGCGCGGGGCAGAAAGATCTTGAACGTGGAGCCGTGGCCGAGCTTGCTGTGAACCGTGAGTGTGCCGCGGTGGCCGCGCACGATGCCGTGCACCGCCGCGAGGCCGAGACCGCGACCGGTGGTCTTCGTGGTGAAGAACGGATCGAACAGGTGGGCGAGCACCTCCTCTGACATGCCGCTGCCGTTGTCGCTCACCTCCAGACATACGTACGGGCCGGGTGTGATGTCGGGGTGCGATGCGTGCGCGATCGCGTCGGTATCGAGATCGCCTGCCGAGGTGCGGATCGTGATCGTGCCGCCCTTCGGTCCGATCGCGTCGGCTGCGTTGAGCACGAGGTTCATGAGGATCTGGCGGATCTGGGTCGTGTCGACCTCGACGCGCGTACCGTCGCGCGTGAGCTCGAGGACCAGCCGCGCGGCCTTGCCCACGCTGACGTCGAGCACCTTGACCATCTCCACCACGAGGTCGTCGAGGATGATGCGTTCGACGCGGAACCGACCCCGGCCGGAGTACGCGAGAAGCTGGCGGCACAGGTCGGCGGCACGGTCCGCGGCGATCAGAACGTTGTCGAGTGCGCTCGCCGCCGCAGGTACGTGGCCCGCGTGACGACGCGCGATCTCGGCACTGCCGACCACGCTCGCGAGCAGGTTGTTGAAGTCGTGCGCGATGTTTCCGGCCATCAAGCCGAGGCTCTCGAGCTTCTGGACCTCGAGCATCTTCCGCTCGAGAGCACGGCGTTCCGTGAGGTCCTCGATCACGGCGATCGAGCGCTCGAAGGCGCCGCCCTCCGTGCGTACGGCGATGCCGTGCAAGCGCACCGGGAGCGAGCTGCCGTCCTTGCGCCGCATCTCGTACTCGACCTCGCACGATCCGGCCTTGAAGAAGGCCGGCAGCACGACCTCGCGTGCGTAGCGTGCGCTCTCGTCGGAGAGGAAGGCGGTCGATGGCCGACCGATCACCTCGTCCCGCGTGTACCCGAGCTTGGTCAGCCACAGCTCGCTGACCTCGGTGATCAGCCCATGGTTGTCGATGCTGTGCAGCATCGTTGGCGCGATCCGCAGGGACACGGTTGGTTATAGATCGTCGTCGGTCCGGAGCGCACCGCCCGTGTCGTCCAGAATATTCCTACCGCAGCGGATCCGGGCGCCTTTCGGCTCGGCGATTACGCGCTACAGTCACACCATGCGCAGTGCCATCCTGTTCGTCGCCGTGGCCGCTGCATGTGGTGGCAATCACAGCCCCCGCGCCGCGGAGACCAGCTACATCACGATCGACGCGGATGCCGTGACCACGGTGCGCACGCTCGCCGCGGATCATCACACGCCACTCGAAGTCATCGAGGTGGCAGGCAACGTCGCGATCGTCGCGGTCCCGCCCTCCGAACTCGAGGAGCTGTCCGAGCGCATGCATGCGGAGCATCAGCGGTGCGGCGGGTTCATGGTCCACGAGTCTCTCGAGGATGCGCACGCCGCGCTCCGCCCC
>JAYVLW010000963.1:0-3816 GCA_043759315.1 Myxococcales bacterium | reverse complement strand
CGACGCCTTGGAGCAAGCGCACGTCGGAGGTGCAGACGGGGCAAGGGCAGCAGGAAGTGAAGGCGGCGCGGCGTTTCCCCCTGCTGTGGAACAGCCGGACGAAGGAGCAGCAGCGGCTGAATGCGGCGACGTCCTCGAAGCCGACTTCGCTGGAGGAACGGATCATGAAGCCAGATATCACAAAGGAGTTCAATCCGGCCTCGGCGAATTTCGGGAGTGGACGCTCGATCACGGGAAAGAAGGCGGCGACGAGCGAATTCCATTTTGTGAACAAGACGCGGACGAAGGCGTTCGAGACGGGCACGTTTGCGACGAAGCAGGCTTGGGGCGCGGATTCAAAATACGAACGGGCTCATGCGCTTGCTCGCGTACGCTGCTCCCTTGAGCACGATCCCTGGGGGATCGATGCTCTCGAGCGCGAGGATCTCGGGCTCCTGCCCATCGGCGCGCTTGGGACCGTAAAGCGGACGGAGCGCGATCGTGCCGGCGGGCACGTCACCGCCGCTGCTCGCCCCGGGTCCGAGCAGGCCACCGGGCGCGCCCGGCTGTCCGGGATCGGGGCCGTGCGCGATCACCACCTGATCGTAGACGGTCGCGTGCGCGGTCTCGCCGGTGCCGACGGTCACCAACACGCGACCATCCTCGGTCGGCGCGATCTTGCTCGGTGTGCCGAACTCGATCTGCACGTCGTGGGGGCCGCGGTTGGTCACCGGCTTGTCGTAGGTGGCACCGGGCTTGGTGTTGCGGGGAATCGTCATGCCGCTGTGGGCCTTCGCGATCAGCTGCTCGATCTTCGCCTTGCGCGCGGCCATGTCGGCCGGGACCTGGTCACCGGGATGGGACGCGATCTCGTAGTTGATGTCCTCGTACTCGCGCAGCAGCGAGGCCCAGTCGGGCCGCTCGCGCGTATCGCCGAGCACCGTCACCTGGGTCTCGGGGGCGTGCACGACTGGCTCGGCAGCCCACGCGCCCGTCGGAGTGCCGCCCCAAACCAGAACTCGACCGCTGCGGACCTTCTTGGCGTAGTCGGGATCGTCGCCGCGCAACACCTGCGGCTGGTTCCCCGCGAGCATGGCGCTCATCTGATGCGGGTCGATCACCTTCGCCGCGTCCTTGAGGCTGGCGGGACCGAGACCGCCGACGTTGTCGAAATGATCGCAGTAGAACCACCGCTCGCCGCCCGCAGCGTCGCGGATCTTCACCCGCAGCGCGCGGTTCGGTGCCTTCCACGGATCCGGGCTCGTCGGATCTGCCGGCCCTCGCGGGCGCGCCTGGAGCTCGACGGCGCGCCCCTGGTAGGCGGGCGACTGTGTCTCCAGGCGTCCGATGTCGAGCGCGCGATCGAGGTGCTCGGACTTGATCCACTCCGTTCCGTGGGGCGCCTGCTCGGTGGCGCGCACGCCGGGCGCATCGAACTTGTCGGGCGGCTGGCCGAGCTCCTGCGCCCCGCGACCGGAGAGCGTGCCCTTGTGATCGTACACGACGACCTTCGCTCCGAGACCTTCGCCCGATGCGGGCAACGTGGCCTGGTTCACGATGCCCGCGAACGCGTAGCCGGCCTGCATGTGATCGAACTCGATGACGTCGCGGTGATCGATCTCCGATTTGGTCTTGGCCTCCCACCGCTCCTGGAGGAACTCGGCGGACTCCGCATAGCGGGTCGCGTGACGACGATCGGCGCCGGTCACGTTCGCCTTCGCCGCGCGCGGCTGCCCCGCGAGACCGTTCTCGAGAATGGTCAGCTCTTCGCCGTTGTAGAGGATCTTCCACTGCCGCGCCGCCTGGTCGTGGTCGAGCACGGCAACGGAGAGCCCGGCGCGATGCCCCTGGTGGAGCGCGATGGCGATCTCCTCGGTCGTGCCGACCCAGACCTTGCCGCTCGCATCGTCGGGACGCAGCCCGGCGAGCCGGAGCGGCATCGTGGCGAACGACGCATCCTTCACCTCGTTCATCTCCGAGCGGTTGCCCATCTCGAGCGTGCTGGCGGTCTGTACCGAGAGCTTCCCCTTCGCGTAGAGGTCGTGGATCGCGCTCGCCTCCTCCTCCAACGCAAGGTGCCGTTCCGCGAGGAGCTCCATCGCGCCGTCCGAGCTGCCGTGTTCCTCGACGCGCTTGGCCAGCGCCTTCATCTTGATCGCCCGAACGCGCAAGTGCGCGCCGTGCTCCATCAGTCCTGCCAGACGGGACTCATAGCCCTTCAGCCACTTTCCCACGAACCCGCCGATCGCCATCGATCCGCCGTTCAGGGCCCACTCCATCGCGGTCTTCTCGTCGGGGGGCTTGCCATGGCGCGCGCGTTGCCAGACGTAGTCGACTGCGGCGCCGGTGACCATTTCTGCGGTCAGGATCGCGCCCCCACGCAGCACCGTCTTGCCTCGCTTGAGGCTGCGCTCCCAGAGCGAGAGGTTCTTCAGCTCTTTCTGCGCACCGCCGTACGCCTCGGCGACCTTGTAGAGCGGGGCGAGCGCCACCCGAACAGCGCCACTCGCGATGAAGTTGTCGAGGAACGCATCACCGAAGCTGCCTCCGCCCGTCGCGGTCTGCATCGTCGCATTGATCGCGGCATCGGTGGTCAACCCGCCGACGGCACCGGCCGTGGTCGCGATCCGGCTCCCCCAGAGCATGCCCACCGTCGCATCGGCGGCATCAGCGAGCAGAGCGCCGCGGATCGCGCTCGACACCGCCGTGCCTGCGAAGCTGCCCGCGATGCCGGTTCCGATCAACAGCGCGATGTGCGTGGCTACCTGGAACACCGCCGTGCGTGCGTGTTGGTTCTCCACCATCGCGATCCACGGGCCGAACGCCTGAGCGATGTAGTTGTCGCGGA
This sequence comes from Myxococcales bacterium, assembly GCA_043759315.1. Classification (GTDB taxonomy): domain Bacteria; phylum Myxococcota_A; class Polyangia; order Haliangiales; family Haliangiaceae; genus JABFXX01. The sequence continues at coordinate 989 of JAYVLW010000963.1, read as the reverse complement.
CGAAGGCCGCGAGGTTTTCCTCGGTCATGTGCGCGGCCTCGCGCAGGATCGCCGCCCGGGCCCCCGGGTCGGGAGCGTCGCCCGCTTCGCGGAGCTTCTGCTTCTTGCGCTCGGCGTGTGGCGCCATCACCTGCTCCTGGAGGACCGTGATCAGGCCGGTCAGGATCTTCGGCAACGCGCGGACGTCGGCGCTGAAGCCGGAGGCCAGCGTCTCGAAGAAGCCATTCTGGGAGTCCCGCGCTTCCTCGCGCAGGTTGTGAAGCTGCAGGTACCAGGACTTGGTACGCGCGTCGACGGCACTCTCCTTCAGCTCGGCCGACATGACGTCGACCTCGCCGGGGTCGACGGTCTGGCCGCTCGCCTGCCGTCCGCGAAGATCGACGATCTTCCGTCGTGCCGAGCCCAGCGTCGCATCGGCGTTCTCGCCACCGAAGTTCAGCAGGGTCTCGTTGCCGCGCAGCTCATTGACCGCACCCTGCGTGTCCTGAACCGATCGTTCCAAGAGCGCGATCGAGAGCTGCCCCTTCGCTGCACGCGCGCGTGCCAGCTCCGGGCGTGCCGTATCGATGAGGTGCGATTCACCGACCGCGATCGCGTAGCGGCGCAGGACCGAGGTGACGACCCCTTCGTCGTCCTCGACGCCGGCCGTGCTTCCCGCCGCGCGGGCGACGTCGCTGATCGCACCCGCTGCTTCGAACAGGATCTCTTGCTGGCCGTCGATCACGGGTGCGAGGGCGATCAGCCGATGGTCCGGAATCGAGGTCAGGTGCTGGCGATGCGCGGCGAGCCAGCTCGCTGCGGGCGTCACCAGCTCCCACAGCTTCCACGGGGCGAGCTGCGCCTTGATGCGATCGAGCTGGCGAACGCCCTGGTCGAGGACGATCTGCAGATGCTTGCGATCGGCCGGGACCGGGATCCCGCGCTTGTCGAACGCTCGCTCGTCCGCGGCCTGAGCGATGGCGGCGTCGGTAGCGAGCGCGCTTCCTGCG
>JAYVLW010000962.1:0-4708 GCA_043759315.1 Myxococcales bacterium | reverse complement strand
CTCTGGTGGAGCATCACTTGGCGAGCCGCGAGTTTGCGGTGGTATTGGTCGAGGGCGGTGGCGGCCGGATCTCGGGACGGGTTCCGACCACCGTCGAGTTTTTTCAGGCGCTCCCGGAACTTTGCCGACGCCATGGGACGGTGCTGGTTCTCGATGAAGTGGTGACTGGGTTTCGGGAAGCGCCCGGTGGCTGGCAATCGGTGGTGGGGATCACGCCGGACCTCACCACGATCGGCAAAATCATCGGGGGTGGGCTCCCGGCCGCGGCGTTCGGCGGCCGCGCGGAGATCATGCAGAAGCTCGCCCCGCTCGGCCCCGTCTATCAGGCGGGCACGCTGTCGGGGAACCCGCTCGCGATGGCGGCCGGCCTCAAGGCGATGGAGATCCTCGGCCGGCCCGGCACGTACGAGCGGCTCGAACAGGTCGGCCAGCGGCTCGGCGATGGCCTCCTCGCGGCCGCCACCACGGCGGGCGTCCCGGCGGTGATGAACCGGGTCGGCTCGATGCTCACCCTGTTCTTCGCACCCGGTCCGATCACCGACTACGCGACTGCGAAGACGTCGGATACCAAGCGGTTCGGGTCGTTCTTCCGCAACATGCGGGATCGAGGCGTGTTTCTGCCGCCCAGCCAGTACGAGGCGATGTTTGTCTCGCTCGCCCATACCGACGCGGAGATCGACCAGATCGTCGCCGCGGCCAAGGTGTCTATCGTTCATTGACCTTCGCAACGCTGCGCGTTGCTGCGCGTCCCACGTTCGTGGGACTTGCAATTGACGCCGAAAAACCAGCGTGGTAAGTCGGCGCCGTTGATGCAGAATGTGCCTTCCCAGCGCGGCGAAATGTCGCAGGATTCTGGCGCCCCTTCGCTGCATCCAGAGGTGGTGAACCGCCGCCGCGCCGTGGATCCTGCCGCCCGCACGGGCAAGCGGGCGTACGACGCGCTGTCGGCGAGCTCGGTCGGCCTCGAGCTCGGCCTGTCGGTCATCATCGGCCTGTTGATCGGGTACTTCCTCGATCAGAAGCTCGGCACGCAGCCGTGGCTGATGTTGCTCATGCTGGGCTTCGGCCTCGTCGCCGGTTTCCGCGGCGTGCTCCGGGCCGTCAAGCGCGCCGAGCGCGCGGCCGAGGCGGACACCCGTGGCTAGCCCGAGCATCCTCCGCATCGAGCGGATGAACTACCTCCTCGCGATCATCGCGGTCGTGATCGGCCTCGTCACGCAGAGCCGCGCGATCGTGCTCGGCCTCATGATCGGCGCCGGCCTGACGTGCCTGAACTTCTACGCGCTGCGCCGGCTCGTCGTGAAGTGGACCGCCGAGGCCGCGGCGGGCAAGGGCGGCAACACGTCGCTGCTCATGCTGCCGAAGATGGTGTTCCTGATGGGCGCGGTCGCCGTGGCCGTCCTGTTCCTGCCGATCGACATCATCGCGTTCGCCGTCGGCTACTCGATCTTCATCGTCTCGATCGTCATCGAAGCCACCCTCAGCGCGTTCCGGGCCCCGCAGGCCGGCACGCAAGATCCAACGAGCGAGAACGGTCATGGGTGAACACGGAACCTGGTTTGACTACCTGAACCGCTTCTCGTGGTGGTCGAAGTTCGATCACTGGGCGCAGAACCTCCTCGGCCGCAAGTCGGGCCTCAAGATGTTCGCGACCGGCTGGACGCTCACGCACGTCCTCATCACGCTCGTGGTCGTCGCGTTCGTGACCTGGGGCGCGCTCGCGTTCTTCAAGGGCACCAAGTCCGCGGACAAGGGCATCGTGCCGCCGCGCACGATGAACCTGCGCAACATGTTCGAGACGATGGCCGAGAGCATCTACGGCCTCGTCGAAGGTGCGATGGGCGAGAAGGCCGCGCCGCGGTTCTTCCCGCTGATCGGCGCGCTGTTCATGTTCATCCTGTTCAACAACCTGTTCGCGCTGATCCCCGGGTTCGGCGCTCCGACCGACACGCTCAAGACCAACGTCGGCATCGCGCTCGCGGTGTTCTTCCTGACCCACATCTACGGCGTCAAGGAGCACGGCCTCGCGTACTTCAAGCACTTCCTCGGCCCCAGCCCGGCGCTCATCCCGCTGATGCTACCGATCGAGATCATCAGCCACATCGCGCGGCCGCTGTCGCTGGCGATCCGGCTGATGGGCAACATGATGGCCGACCACAAGGTCGTCATGTCGTTCTTCGCCCTCGTGCCGGTCCTCGTCCCCCTCCCGTTCCTCCTGCTCGGACTTCTCGTCTGCGGCATCCAGGCGCTCGTGTTCTGCACCCTGGCGATGGTCTACATCGGCATGGCGATCGAGCACGAAGAGCACTGATCGACGTCATTTTCTATTTCGGCCCGCACTAAAAACCGGTAAGCGACCCCCAGGAGAATCGTCATGAAGCGCAGCAGCAAGATCATCTTCTCGAGCCTCACCTCGCTCCTCGTCCTCGTCCTGTTTTCCGGCCTCGCGTTCGCGCAGGGCGGTGAGGCCGAGGCCATCAAGACGCAGGGCCTCGCGTCGAACTACGGCCTGATCGCGCTCGCCGCGGGCCTCGGTATCGGCATCGCCGCGCTCGGTGGTGGCATCGGCCAGGGCCGCGCCGCCGCGGCCGCGCTCGATGGCATCGCCCGTAACCCCGGCGCCGCCGGTCAGATCCGCGGCCCGATGATTCTCGGCCTCGCCCTGATCGAGTCGCTGGTCATCTACGCGCTCATCATCTCGCTCCTCCTTGTCCTCAAGGTCGGCGCGTAACAACCATTGGGTCGCGAATGGAACGGCCTGAGGGGCAACCCTCGGGCTGTTTTGCGTTTTCGGGGACCGTGTGGGACCCTGGAGGGGTCACATGGCCGACGACGACGACGCGAAGCCAGAGCTGGATCTCAAGGGCAAGACCACGCTCGAGATCCTCGCGGCGATCGACATGTTCAGCGGCCTGCCCGCCACCCACCTCCGGCGCGTCGTCGACATCGGCGTCGAGGAGCAGTACAGGTCGAGCGCGACGATCTTCGCCGAGGGATCTCCCGGCGATAAGTTCTACTTGATCGTGGAGGGCGCGGTGCGGATCTCCCGCATCGTCCCCGGCATGGGCGAGGAGGCGCTCGCGGTGCTCCGCCCCGGCGCGTACTTCGGCGAGATGTCGCTGATCGACGACGCCCCACGCTCCGCCACGGCGATGTGCCACGAGAAGTGCCGCCTGTTCGTCTTGAACCGGAAGGACCTCGAGGACCTCCTGTTCGTCGACCGCGACCTCGCCTACGAGCTACTGTGGAACTGGGTGCGCACCTTGTCGCGGCGCCTGCGCGCGACGAACGACAAGATGACGTTCCTCGCGACCACGTCGAAGTTCTGACCATGCGAGCGGCTCTCGCCCTCGCTGCAGTCGTCGCACTCGGGGCCTCCGCGAGGATGGCGGCGGCCGAACCCCTGCCGTCCGGCAGCATCGGCGTGATCGTCGGCGCTGTCAGCGGCACCGGCGCCGATGCGAACAACCTCGGCTACGGCTACGTGCTGGGCGGCCAGGCAGCCTGGCAGCCGATGACCACCGAGCAGCGCATCGGTTGGACCGCGAAGTGGAGCGCGCAGTTCGCGACCATGTACGGCGCCGCGGCCTCCCGCGTCAGCGATCAGCTCCTCACCCTCCAGATGGATCTCACGGCGGGTCTCCGCATCCGCCCCGGCATCAATCCGAGTCGCTACGTCACCCTCCGCGGCGGCGGTGCCCTGTTCCGCGCCGACCAGGTGATCCCACCCAAGATGTATCGCGCGTTCGCGGGCGCGATCGCCACGGTCGGCATCGAGCAGTACATCGCGGGCTGGCTCCTCAACATCGATGTCCGCTACGGCCTGATCGGCACCGGCCCAACCGAGGTCGGGCTCGTGATCGGGTTCTCGAAGACCGGGGGCTGACCATGCCGGCGCTGACCACGGAACGCCTGCGGCTGGTCCCCGTCACCCTCGACGCGATCGAGGCCGTGCTCGATCACGACAAGGCGCGCGCCGAGGCCGCCGTCGGCGCGGTGTTCCCCGATGCCTGGCCGAACGACGATCTCGTCGCCCTCGGCTTCCCGTTCTCGCGCGCCGCGCTCCGCGCTGCCCCCGACATCCGCTTGTGGGGCGACTCGCTGGTGCTCCTCAGGGACGAGCCGCGCGTCGTCGGCAGCGTCGTGTTCCACGGCCACCCCTCCGACGGCATCGCCGAGGTCGCCTACTCGATCGAGGAGTCCTCGCGATGCAGGGGCTTCGCGGCGGAGGCGGTGCGCGCGTGCGTGGACTGGGCTCTCGAGCATCCATCGATCGCGGCCGTCCAGGCGACAACGTTCCCGTGGCACGTCGCGTCGCTCGGGGTGATCCGCAAGCTCGGCATGGTGCAGGTCGGGATGCGCGACCACGATACGCTCGGCGAGCTGCTCGTGTTCGAGCGGCGCAAGTAGCCGCCGAGGCGGGCCGCCAAGGGCGCCGTGCCTTGTTTGGCCGCCAAGCCGCCAAGGGCGCCAAGGGAAGTGGGAGGGCCCCGTCGCGAGATCTCGCGCGAGCCCGACTGTTCTGCTGTCGTCGCGCATCGTTCGGGTTCATTCACCCGTTCGCCGCATCGCACTTCTGCAGGCTAGTCGCGCGGGCAGCGGCGGGCGTCGACGCGACCCTTGATCGTCAGCGGGCGTGACGACCGCGGCCTTCACTCCGCGACTGCCGAGCCGACGGCGTTTGCTCCGGCGGTCCTCAGTCGTCGCC
>JAYVLW010000961.1:0-4672 GCA_043759315.1 Myxococcales bacterium | reverse complement strand
GCTCGCCACCATGACCCCGTGCCGGCCGGTCACCACGAACACGTCGCCATCGCCGACCTCGGTCGACGCGACCGAACCGTTCCCCCGGGTGAGGACGTTCCCCACATCCTGGAGCACGCTCGTCACGACCTCGGCCTTGCCGGTCGGGAGCTGGTGGTTCACGTCGTTCAGCCGCGCGCGCACTACTCTGAGAGCTTCGACCATCTGGGCGAGTTCATCAGTCCCCTCTGGCACGGGCAGCTGGAGCGGACGGTCACCACGTGCGATGCGGCGGCACCCCTGCGATCGCATGGTTCGGCAATCGACGGTCGACACGGCGAGCGCCGAGGTCCTGCACGCGCGTCTCGGCACCCTGATCGAATCGACCGAGATCAAGGTGTGTCAAGCCGCCATGTTGGCGCCTGGAGCGGCTCCGGTCCGCGCTCGACGAGCCCGGCCGCGCGAGTGCTACCCTGGCGCCGTGCGCTTTCCCGGCCGCCGCAAGCACAAGCACTACTTCCCTGTCGCCGCGCGCGATCCGCTGTTCCAGGCGGTGGGCCTCGATGGGCCGGCGGCGCGCACACACGTGGTCGGCGTGGATCAGACGCTCGTCGATATCGATGCGCGGGTCGCCGACGAGCTGCTGGCGCGCTACGCACTGCCGCGCGGCGCATCGACGGTCATTCCGAACGAGCTCGCGGTCCAGCTCTATGACGAGCTGCTCGCCGCGAAGTCGATCCAGTACGAGTTCGCCGGCGGCACGGTCGGCAACACGCTTCACAACTACTCGCTCCTCGCCGATGACGCGTCGATCTTGCTCGGCGTGATGAGCGGGGAGATCCGGCTCGGGACGTCCGGGTATCGGTACCTCTCGAACACGTCGAGCCGCGTCAACCTCGATCACCTCCAGCCGGTGGATGGCCCGATCGGGCGATGCTTCGCGCTGGTCACGCCGGATGGCGAGCGCACGTTCGCGATCAGCGAGGGTAAGATGAACGCGCTCCGGGCGGAGAGCATTCCGCCCGACGTGTTCGAGAACGCGTCGGCGCTGGTGATCTCGGCCTATCTCATGCGCTGCAAACCGGGCGACCCGATGCCCGAGGCCACGCTGCGCGCCGTGACGCTGGCGCGCGCGCACGGAGTGCCCGTGGTCCTGACGCTCGGCACGCGCTTCGTGATCGCGGAGCGGCCCGAGTTCTGGCGCGCGTTCATCACGGAGCACGTGGATCTCGTCGCGATGAACGAGGAGGAGGGCGAGGCGCTCACCGGTCAAGCGGATCCGCTGCTCGCGTGCGATCGCGCGCTGGAGCTGACGGATCTCGTGCTGTGCACCGCGGGCCCGACCGGCCTCTATCTCGCCGGCTACACCGACGACGCGGTCAAGCGCGAGACGAGGTATCCGCTGCTCCCGGGGGCCATCGCCGAGTTCAACCGCTACGAGTTCAGCCGGCCGATGGCGCGCGCCAGGTGCGCGAGCCCGGTGAAGGTGTTCGCCCAGATCGCGCCGTACCATGGCGGTCCGCAGCGGATCACGAGCACCAACGGCGCGGGGGATGCCGCGCTGTCCGCGCTGCTCCACGACATGGCCGCGAATCGGTACCACCAGGCGCGCGTTCCGAACTCGGCGAAGCACGTGCGCGAGTTCCTCACGTACTCGTCGATGAGCCAGGTGTGCCGCTACGCGAACCGCGTCAGCTACGAGGTGCTCGCGCAGTCCGCGCCACGGCTCACGCGCGGTCTGCCCGAGCGAGAGGAAGGTCTCGACGAGGAAGCGTACTGGGCGCGGTGATGACCTACGCCTCGACCCGCCCCGATCCTGCTCGCCTCGCGCGCGTCGCGTTCGGCGAGGACTGGCTGGCGCTGGACCCCGCGAGCCTCGCCGGCGCCGACGTGATGGACGTGCGGGTGCGGATGGGGATGTATCGCCTGCTCGTCGAGCGAACGAATCCGCACGGCGCCCTGGGGCCACACGACGAGCTGAGCCCGTTCTGGGGCTATGCCTCGCAGCTCGCGTGGCAGGCGCGGAGCGGTCGACTCGGCTCGAGCACGTACGGGATCGCCGCGGCGAGCTGGTGGGGCGCATGCAACTACGCGCTGAGTGTGGTGCCCTACGTCGCGGCGATGCAGCTCGCGCTCGTGCCGCCGCTCGCGGTCGAGCTGGATCGTGCGTACATGGGGGCGCTGGCGACGTGGCACGCCGCGTTCCGCGCGATCACCGCACCAGCCTGCGATCACGACCTCGTCCGCCTGACCGTGTGGCGAGCGCACCTCGAGAGCATCACGCTCGCGGTGCAGCGCCACGACCACGACTACCGCGCGATGCCCGACGCCGAGCAGCGGTTCGCCCGCGGCTGGGTGCGGATGGTCGATCTGTTCGCGGCGGCGGCGGTGCGAACAGATCTCGAGAAGCTGATCGAGACTGGCGGCGGTGCGCTTCCATCGCGCGTGCTGCGCGCGGGAGATCCGCACGAGGATCTCTCCCGCCACGAGCGCAGCACGGTGCGACGCGTCGGCGAGCTCGCGGATCGGCCCCACTGGCGCTGGGCCCTCGAGATGCGGGTGTGGCGCCGGATGATGCGCACGGCCGCGGCGCGCCGGGATGCAGAGTCCATGCTCGCCGGTATGTTCGGCAAGGATCGCTGGTCCGCGGCGGCGCGGGCGGTCGGTTACATGCTCTAGAACGCTCGCGGGTCGACGTCAGCCGCGGCCGGCGAGGATCACGTCGATCGCCTCGGCGAACCCCCGACCGTTCGCCGACGGTGTGACGTAGCGCGGCGGTGGGTTGAGCACCGCGGCGTAGCGCGCGACGTTCGCGACGCCGATCGAGGCGTGGAAGAACGCGAATGCCGCCTGGTCGTTCGGGGAGTCGCCGACGAAGGCGTAGTGCGCGGCGGTCTGCTCGGGGGACTCGCCCCACAGCTCGTCGGCCACCCGCGCGGACATCTGCGCCTTGTCGGCGGCGTGGAAGCACGCATGCGCGTGCACGCTGGACACGACGGTGCGGGCGCCGAGGGCGCGGCAACGTGCGGTGATCTCGTCGATCTCGGCGGCGGAGAGGTGCTGCGTCTCGCCGACGTCGAACGCGACGTCGGTGATGCGGAGCGTGCCGTCGTCGCTGCGTCGCGCGTACGGGAAGTCGCGCAGGACCTCCTCGGCGAGCGCCGCGAGCCTCCGCGCATCCGCCGCCGGATCGCCGGGCGCGAAGTAGATCCTCTCGAGCCTGCGCTCGTGCCTGAGGTACGCGATGCCGCCGTTCTCCGCGATCGCTGCGTCGACCGGCCACACCGACGCGAGCACCTCCGCCCAGCCCGCGGGACGCCCGGTCACGAGGACCACGCGCAAGCCAGCGGCGCGTGCCCGCGCGAGCGCGGCGTAGGCCTCGGGGACGACCGCGCCGTCGTGGGTCAACGTGTCGTCGATATCGGAGAACACCCCCCGCAGCTCCGCGGTGCGAGCGGCGAGTTCGGCGACGGGGCGCATGCTCGACACCGTATCACCGCTGCCGCTCGTCCGAAGGCGATCAGGGAGCGCCGTAGGTCAGCTTCTGCCTGCAGCGCTTCACCTCGTCGCGCATCCTGGCGGCGGCGTCGCGGCCCGCCGCGGGTGCGTCCGACGGGAGCGGCTTCGCATCGGCATCGACCTTGGCGCCGGCGGCGCGCGCGCACGTGAGGTCCTTGCACGCGCACGCCGCATCGCGCAGCTCGGCGAGCTTCACGAGCGAAGCGTCCAGCGCGGCGTTGCCGGTGGTCGGTGCCGCGGTGCGCTCGGCGTACCAGGCGGTCAGGAACGCGGCGAGCTCGCGGCGCTCGCTGTCGGTGACATCGAGCGGGCAGTTCTTCGGCTGCTCGGCGCGCATCATTCCATCGAGCATCACCGCGCACTCCGCCGCCGCGTGCCGGCGCGCCGCCGGATCCGCCGGTGCGTTCGTCTCCAGCTCGGAGAGCGAGTCGAGCCCCATCTTGATCGAGGTGTCCTCGGGGAAGCACGTTCGTCGCCCCGTCATCACCGCGCGTGCGCGCGCGCAGAACCCGATCGGATCGGTGACCGTCGGTCGCGCGCCGGTCGCCGCGCTGCCCTTCGACGGCGGCTGCTCCTTCGCGTTGCCACAGCCGACAGCCAGGAGCAGCGCGACGAGACCGAGCTTCATGTCACCTGTCTACCGCGCCTGGCGGTGGCCTGCTGGGAAGCGCGCCCCGAACGCGCCGCCTAACGCGCGCGGAACGCCAGGTTGCTCTCGAGCCCGTGCGCAACGCCGCCGCTGAAGCACAGCGTGTCGGTCTGCCGGTCCTTCTTGCCGCGCTCCGTGGTGCGGTACCAGCACCACATCGTGCCCTCGCGGCGCACGCCGGAGGTGGTGATCACCTTGGTGATCGGGGTCGTCGGTGCGACCTTGTCGACCTTCGTCGCCGACGGCCTCGGCTTCGCCTGGACGAGGAGCTGGTGCATCGACAGATCGCCGATGTCGTCCTTGGTCGCGGGGAAGTCGAGGCCGGAGCGATACAACCCCTGCGGCATCGCGAGATACACGCCTGCGACCGGCAGCTCGCGATCGCACGTGACCTCGCTCGCGATGACCTTCCCGATCGTCACGGTTCGCGCGACCTTGCACGTCGCATCGGCCTCGGGCTTGGACGAATCGGCGCGCGCGATCTCGTACCTCCACGTCGCCTTCGGATCGAACAGCGCGGCGTAG
>JAYVLW010000960.1:0-4979 GCA_043759315.1 Myxococcales bacterium | reverse complement strand
GTCCTCCGCAGCCTCGCCGGCGTCCTCGGCAGGGGCAGCATCACTCACGCGGGCGTCGCCTACGACCACGTCATCGAGTCCTTCCGTAACGATCTGTTCCCTGGCTACAAGACCGGTGAAGGCATCGACGAGCGGCTGTTCTCGCAGTTCGAGCTCGCGGAGCGCGCGGCCGCGGCGCTCGGGCTGCGTGTGTGGCCGATGATCGAATTCGAGGCCGACGATGCGATCGCGACGGCCGCCGCCCGCGCCGCGGCCGAAGCGTCGGTCGCGCGTGTGGTGATCGCTGCGGTGGACAAGGACATGTGCCAGTGCGTGATCGACCAGCGCGTCGTGTGCTGGGATCGCTGGAAGGACGTCACGCTCGATCGCGCGGCGGTGATCGACAAGCACGGCGTTCCGCCGGAGTCGATCCCGGACCTGCTCGCGCTGGTCGGCGACACCGCGGACGGCATCCCCGGCCTCGCGGGCTGGGGCAAGAGCTCGGCGGCGAAGGTGCTTTCGGTGTGGCAGCACATCCCGCAGATCCCCGACGATCACGCGGCCTGGAAGGTCGTGGTCCGCGGTGCCGACAAGCTCGCCGCCACGCTGCGAGCGCATCGCGCCGAGGCAACGCTGTACACCACGCTCGCCACGCTGCGCGTCGACTGCCCGATCGCGTGCGACCTCGAGGACATGACGTGGAACGGCGTCGATCGGCCGGCGCTCGCCAGCATCTGCGCCGAGCTCGGCGTCGATGTCGACTCCGTGCGCCTGTGACTACTTCGTGATCACGGTCGAGTAGTCGGCCGCGTCCACCGTGAGCTTGATCCGTGCGGCGACCTTCGCGACGCACGCCTTGTCGGCGGGGCTCCCGTCGGCGAGCTCGATCGTCGCCTTCCCCTTCGCGAAGTGCACGGTGATCGCGAGCCTGTCCTTCCCGGACGCGACCACGCACGCGTGCAGCGCCGAGCGCTCCTTCTGCACGGCGGCCTGGAGCGGCGAGCTCCCACCGCCCTTGTCCTGCACGTCCTTCTCGCCAGTGTCGGGCGCCTTCGCCGACTCGATCTGCATGGGCCCGCGACGGTTTGGCACTCCGTCGCCCTCGCCGAGGGAAGCATTCGCCGTGGTCTGCCCCACGGATTCCTTCGAGTCCCGCGCACCCTTGCGGGAGGCGTCGGTCGGCCCCGTCGAACCGCCACCCGGCCCCCCCGGCGCCCCCGTGAACGCCTTCTTGGGTTTCGGCGGAGGCGGTGGCGGTGGCGGCGGCGGTGCCGGCTCGTCAGCGACCGGTGGCTGGGCCAGCGCCCGGGGTCCCGGCGCCGGGTCCGTCGCGGTGGCGCGCCCGGTCTCCGTCGCTGCCGCCGGTGCCGCAGGTGCCGCGGCGGACTCGCCGTTCGCGGCCGCGCGCTCGGCGTGACGACCGGCGGCCGTGGTGGTCTCGTCGACCTTCCCCGCGGGGGCATCGACCTTGGCGAGCCGCCATGCCATCGAGGTCGAGACCTGCTCGTGCTTGTTCGGACCGAGATCCCACTTCGCATTGTTGTGCGCGAGCAAGATGGTGATCCGCCCATCGCCGGCCGTCGTGATCACGTCATCGCCGCTGACCGTCGACGAGGCGTCGAGGTCACGCGTGACGGTCCCACGTGTCGCGGTCACCTTGCCCGTGATCTCGAGGACCTTGCCGACCGCCTTCCCGGGCTCGACCACCGGTGCGTCCCCTTCGCCGCTCTTGCACGCGGAGGCGCCGGAGATGACGAGGAGTCCCAGGAGGATCGAGCGCAGCATGCAGGGGATTCTACGCACATGCGACGCCGTGGGTCTGCCTTGTGATGCGTAGGACATCCGGCTGGTTGGACACTGCCAGGGGGTAGACCCTTGGCTCCTCGAGAGCCTGCGCACATGCTGCAGCCGTGCGGATGGTCATTCTTGTTCTGATCCTCGCCGGCTGCGGGACTACCGCCGGCCAGGCGCGCCAGAGCCACGGCCGCGCCACCACGGGCACCCTCTCCGGCCTCGCACGCGACCACGACAGCGGCGATCCCGTGGCGCTCGCCGACATCCGCCTTCGTGGCCACAACCTCGACAACCTCCGCACGCTATCGAACGACAAGGGCACCTACGAGATCAAGTCGCTGCCGCCAGGCCGCTATCAGCTGATGGCCCAGTTCGCCGGTCAGCCGTTCGAGGTCACGAACATCGAGATCCGCGCGAACGAGGTCACGCACGTCGACCTGGTGTTCACGCTCGGTCACCCCGATCCGATCCGGGTCGACTACGGAGATCCCAAGCAATCGCAGATCGATCGCTATCGGCCGCACGCGCTCGGCGAGTCGGTCTCGGTGATCGAGGGCACCGTGAACGATCTCTCCACGCGCGAGCGCGTTCCAGGCGCGGTGATCACGGCGGTCATGGGCGACCGCACGGAGCAGACGGTGAGCGACGACGATGGTCGTTACCGGTTCGCCGATCTGCGGCCCGGGACCTACGCGATCAGCGCCTACTACTCGATCGGGGGCCGTGGCCAGATCGAGTTCCGCCGCAGCGAGATCTCGGTCGCGGGCGCGGAGGCCGTGGTGGTCCCGCTGTGGATCGAGCTGGTTCGTTAGCTCAATCGAACCAGTACCGCGCGCCGACGCTGCCGAGGAACCCCGGACCAAACCGGTCGCGGTAGTTGTCATTGAGGAACACGTCGACGACGAGCGTCAGCTGGACGAACACGTCGAGCGGGATGTTGTTGAAGTCGAACGCGATGCCGAACGGCACGCGCAGCCCGAGCGCGGTGTAGCGATCGTTGATCCGATCGCGGCGGTCATCGAAGCTCCAGAACGAACCACCGACGCCGATGTAGAACGGCAGCTTGAACGTGGGGTTGTCGGAGATCGAGACGGGGTGCCACAGGTGATCGAGGTAGAGGTGGATGCCCTCGCCGTCGCGGTAGTACGAGTCGTAGAGCCAACCGACGCCGAAGTTCAGCGCACGGTTCGGCGACAGGAACAGCTTGCCGTTGAGACCCGCCGGCGTGCCGAGCTCGATCCCGAGCCCGAACTTGCCGTTGGAGGTGTAGTTCGAGGTGCTGGCGCCGAAGCTTCGACGACCGGCCGAGGCGGTGCCTGCGGCGACGAGCGAGAGGACGACGACCGCGGCGAACAGTGGTTTGCGCGTCATGGTGACGATCCTATCTGGCATTTCCGCAGCAGGTCGCGAACGTGCAACAATGGGTTGTGCATTCTTCGTACACGCGCGCATGCGTCTTGACGCTGCTCGCGGGTTGTGGCTCGGGGCCGAGTGGCCCGAAGAATGCACCCGTCGAGCCACCGCCGACCACGATCTCCCAGATCGCCGTCGACGCTCCTCTCCCCGACGCGCCGCCACCGCCGAGGCTCGCATGTGAAGCGGGCACGGCGATCGTGCACGCGCCGGTCCCCGAGCCCACGCTGGTCTGCGCCCGACCCGATGGTACGCGTCACGGTCCGTTCGTGACCGTGTTCCCCGACGAGACGCTCGAGATCACCGGCGCGTACAAGGATGGTCAGCTCGACGGCTCATGGGTCCGGCGCCATCCGAACGGTGCCCTCGCCGAGCAAGGTACGTTCGCGGCCGGGCAGAAGGACGGCACATGGAAGCAAGCGAGCCCGGGCGGCGTCTCGCTCGGCGAGTACGCGATGATGGCCGGCACCGGCGTCGAGAAGCGCTGGTATGACGATGGCGCGCCATACAGCGAGCAGACGTTCAAGGCCGGCGTGGCGAACGGACCGCTCAAGGTGTTCGCGCCCGATGGCACGGTGATCATCGCGGCGCGGTACGAGGACGGCAAGCTCGACGGCCCTCACGTGTTCGGCACGCGGCAGTCGATGCGCTTCGAGGAGACGTTCGTCGATGGCGTTCGGCGCGGCAAGCGCGGGATCTGGCAGTTCGGCCTTCAGGTTGCCGACGAGACCTACGACCGGCGCGGCAAGCTCGATGGGCCCTACGTGCTCCGGCGCAGTGGCAAGGTGCTGCGCGTGAAGGGCGAGTTCTCGAGCGGCCGCCGGATCGGTCCGTGGACGTGGTGGGATCGGGACAACAACAAGGAGCGCGAGGGGACGTACACGGGCGGGAAGAAGGACGGCGTGTGGAACGAGTGGTGGGAGAACAAGCCGCAGTTCACCGGCAACTACACGCTCGGCAAGCCGAACGGCGACTTCATCTACTTCGATCGCAACGGCAACGAGCTCGGTCGGTTCTCGATCACGAACGGCACCGGCACGATGCTGACGTTCTGGGGCAACAAGAAGGCCGCGAGCAAGCAGCACATCTATCAGGGCTCGATCGACGGCCTGTACCAGGAGCTGACCGTGAAGGGGAAGGTCGTCGTCGAAGGGCACTATCGCGCGGACGTGAAGCACGGCGCGTGGAAGGAGTGGACACCGGAGGGAGTGCTGAGCCTCGAGCAGAGCTGGAAGAAGGGCAGGCTCGACGGCCGGCTGAGGAAGTACGTCGACGGCAAGCTCGCGATGGAGGCGACGTACGTCGATGGCAAGGTGATCGGCCCGTACGCGGAGTACCGCGGCGGCAAGCCGGCGGTCACCGGGCAGTTCGTCGACGATCAGAAGGACGGCGTGTGGACGATCTACGCCGCCGATGGCGCGGTGCTGCGCACGGCGACGTACAAGGCCGGCGTCCTCGATGGTCCGTGGCGCGAGCTGGCCGACGGCGCAGTGCTCGAGGGACCCATCGGTTTCGGCCGTCGCACCGGCAGCTGGACACGCACGGACCGTGCGGGAGTCGTACGGACGCTCACGTACACGACACCGTAGCTGCGGCTTGGGTTTCCGCTAAACCGCCGCTCCGGCGATGATATTCCCGAGGGTGCATCGCTCACGATCGGTGCAACCTCTGGGCATCTCGCGCGTTCATACCGTGGAGAGCGTTCTTCCCGCTACCACCGCCATGAATCGTGACGCCAAGACCCAGTCTGCTCTGATCGCACTCGCCCGCTCGCGCCGCATGCAGCGCGCGCT
>JAYVLW010000959.1:0-3347 GCA_043759315.1 Myxococcales bacterium | reverse complement strand
CCGCCCGGGCTCGATCACGGGGCGGGCGAATCCACCCGGCAGCGCATCGGTCGCTACGAGGTCGTGAAGACGATCGGCAAGGGCGCGATGGGCGTGGTCTACAAGGCCCGCGATCCGCTGCTCGACCGCGTGGTCGCCGTGAAGACCATCATGTCCCCGCAGGGGCAGGGTCGGCGCGTGCGCTCGGCGTTCCTCGAGAGATTCCAGCGCGAGGCGAAGGCCGCCGCGAAGATGCAACACCCTGCGATCGTGACGATCTTCGACGTCGGTGTCGACGAGGAGTCGGGCGCGCCCTTCATGGTCCTCGAGTACCTGCCCGGCGAGTCGCTCGCCGATCGCCTCGACCGCGTGCGCATTCCGCTCGCGCGCTGCGTGCAGATCGCGCTCGACCTCGCGTCCGCGCTGTCGTTCGCGCATCGCCAGCGCATCGTTCACCGCGACGTCAAGCCGGCGAACGTGCTGCACGCGGGCGACAACCGCTGGAAGCTGGCCGACTTCGGGATCGCGCGCATGCCTGACTCGGATCTCACGCAGGTCGGCATCTTCATGGGGACGCCCGGCTACTCGCCGCCCGAGGCGATCCGTGAGGGTCGGTACACGCCCCAGGCGGACGTGTTCGCCTGGGGGGCCTGCTTCTACGAGCTGTTGTGCGGCCGGATCCCCTATGAAGGCCCCGACACGAAGACCACGAACAGCTACGTCGTGCAGGGCAACGCGCCTCCGCCGACGCGCCATGATCCGTCGATCCCAGAGCCGCTGGCCAGCGTGGTGATGACCGCGCTGATGCCCTCCGATCAGAAGCGGTTCAAGGACGCATCCGAGGCGGAGCAAGCGCTGCGCGAGGCGTGGGATCGGTGTCTGACCCAGGGCCTCGTCCAGCCCGCCGTGCTCGCGATGGAGGAGATGCCTCACGAGAAGGTGGGTGCCCGCATGCACGATGCACGCGGCGGGGCACCCGTGCCGAAGTCCGGCGGCCACAAGGTCCCGGTGGGCACCGACTCCGACGAGATGACCGCGATCGACGACGAGATGGTCGCGAAGGCGCAGGCCAAGCTCACCGTCGCGTCGACGAAGAAGCGCGTCGGCGACGACGATCCCACGATGCTGCACGTGCGCGACGACAAGCCGGCGAAGGCCGACGCCACGGCGCGCGGCGTTGGCATCGTCGCCGGCGGTCCGCCGCCGAAGCTCAAGGGCGAGTCGGCACCGCGCGCGGCACCGGGCGGCGAGGCCGACATCGCAACCGATACCGCGATGCCAATGGTGAAGCCGAAGCGCTCCAGCGTGCCGCTGTTCGTGCTGATCTTCCTGCTGGTCGGCGCGGCGACGTTCTTCGGCCTGTACTACGGCGGCGTCATCAAGTTCTAGCCGAGCTCGACGAACGCGACGACGTCCTCGGCGCAGCCACGACACAGGGTGAAGCCGGCGCCGCCGTGCCCGTAGTTGTGGATGACCCGGCCCGTGCGCTCGAGGCGGACCTCGTCGCGATACGGGCGCAGCCCCGTGCGCTCGCGCAGGACCTCTCCGACGGGCACGCCGAGCCGCGCTGCGTGCGCGAGGATGCGGTGCGAGACGTCCGGATCGCGCTGGTGCTCGGCGTCGTGCGGCACGGCGCGCGCGATGCCGCCGAGGACAAGCTCGCCGCGCCGCGGGATGACGTAGAAGATCGCGTCCGGATCGCGATGGTCGGTGACCGTGATCGCGAGATCGACTTCGCCGGGCGCGGTGACGACGATCTGGCCAAACAGCGCCGACACCTGATCATCAGCGACGAGCGCGCGCGCGCCCAGGCCGGTGCAGTTGATCACGAGGTCACCCGGCACGGCGGTGAGGTCACGGACGGTACCCGGCTCGATGTGGGCGCGGAGCTTCGCCGTGAGCCACGGCAAGAACCGGGCGGGTTCGACGCGCGGGGCGGCGAACTTCCACGCGATCGGGGCGCCGGTGACCGGCGCGGGAGCGCGCGCCACTTCGATCGCGGCTGCCCACCAGGGGCGCGGCGGATCCATGCCCTCGTCGGTCGTGATCTCGTAGCCGGTCAGCACATCGACGCCCGCGCTGTGATCGGACGCGATGGACTCGAGCCAGCTACGCGTCCGGCCCGCCCAGATCGCGACCTTGTCGGGCGGACCGGCGCGATAAGGGAACCACACGGCCCCGGCGACATCCGAGGTGGTCTGCGCCCCGGTGGCGGCGGCGATGATCCGAACAGCATGACCGCGCTCCTCGAGCGCGAGCGCGGTGGTCAGCCCGATGACTCCGGCGCCGACGACGGTGATCTGCACGCTGTCAGCATACCGCCGAAGATCGTGCGGGCCCAGGTGACGGCGATCGTGTGCGTGCCGCGGGATCGAGATCCGGCGGGTCCGGGTCGGCCACGCCATCGATGGTACGTTCGCGATCGTGGATCCGCTGGTCGTCGCGCTGTTGACGGTGACGGCGCTGGTCGCGGGTACCGTGGACGCGATCGCCGGCGGCGGCGGGCTCATCACCCTGCCGGCGTTGCTCGCGGCCGGCCTACCGCCGCACCTCGCTCTCGGCACGAACAAGGGGCAGAGCGTGTGGGGCTCGTTCGCCGCGATGATCGCGTTCTGGCGTGCTGGTCGGATCGATCGCGGTTGGGCCCTGTTCACGTTCCCGCTCGCGCTCGCCGGCTCGCTGCTCGGCGCGGAGCTCGTGATGCTGATCTCCAAGGATGCGCTCAAGCCGGTGGTGATCGCGATGTTGATCGGCGCCGCGGCGCTGCTGCTGATCAAGAAGCCGAGTCGAGACGAGGATGCTCCGTCGCGACGCGGGGCGATGCTCGCCGGTGCGCTCGCGCTCGTGATCGGCTGTTACGACGGGTTCTTCGGCCCCGGGACCGGCACCTTCCTGATCGTGGGGTTCGTCGCGCTGTGCGGGAAGAGCCTGCTCCACGCCACCGCCGACGCGAAGGTGGTGAACTTCGCGTCGAACCTCGCCGCCGTGGCCGCGTTCGCGCGCGAGGGCAGCGTGATGTGGAAGCTTTCGCTGCCGATGGCCGTCGGCCAGCTGTGCGGCGGGCTGCTCGGCGCGCGGCTCGCGATCAAGGGCGGCGCGAGGCTGATCCGGATCATGGTGCTCGTGGTCTCGGGGGTGCTTGTCGCCAAGCTCCTCGTCGATCTCGTGTAGTACGCTGGGTCGTGTAGTACGCTGGGTCGATGGTGATGCGAGGTGCTGCACCTTCGGCGACGTGCCCGCGGTGCGGTACCGTCTCGCCACCGACCGCCGAGCCGCTCGTGCATTGCGCCACGTGCAAGCTGTCGTTCGATGCGAGGTCCGAGCCGGTCGGGACGCGAACACGCTCGCGGGCGAGTGGGCCCAGCGAC
>JAYVLW010000958.1:0-3414 GCA_043759315.1 Myxococcales bacterium | reverse complement strand
CCCCGCGCCGAAGTTGTCGGTGGCGACGCGCACGTTCGTCGCATTCGCCGGCCAGCCCGCGCCGGTCGCGCTCGTCTGGACCCCGGTTCCGGGCGCCGTGAGGTACCGCGCGACATGGACCTCCGGTGCCGAGGTGGTCTCCGTCGAGCTCACCGAGACAGCGTTCCAGCGCCGCGAGAAGGTCGCCGGCCAGCACGTGCTCACGGTGACGGCGATCGATGCGGCCGGGCTCGAGAGTCCCCCCGCCGATCTTGCCGTCGACGTCGTGGCCATCGATGCGTACGCACCCGGAGCCCGCGGAGTGCCAACCCCACCGCCGATCACGGCGTTCGCGATCGGGTCGAAGTTCAGCTCGCCCGGCCTGCGCTGCCAGCTCGGCCCGAGCGAGGTCTCCCTCGAGGTCGTCGCGAAGGTCGCCGGTGCTTATCAGCTGCGCTGCGGGGGCGAGAATGGCCAGCCGATGGTCTCGGTGCCGGTAGTGATCTCACCGGTGATCATCACCGCCGACCTCGCGCCCATCGCGCGCGACGCCCAGACCAGGATCCACCTCACGGTTGCCTCGGTTGGAGCGATCGGCGACTACCTGGAGGTCGCCGCGATCGGCGACCTCGACCTCGGTCCCGCGGAGCGCGTCACCGGTGGCCTCGATGTCCCGGTCACGCCGGGGTCGGCCGCGGTCTCCGGCGGTCTGATCATCCGCACGAGCTCCATCGAGCTCGGACGCGTCGCGCTCGACCTGGTCGATCCGCCCGCGCCGTACGTTCCCGTGGCGCCGGAGACCGACTGGGGAGCCGTCGATCTCGGCGCGCATACTGGCGCGTTCCTCCCGCCCGATGTCGGAACCTCTGCCAACGCGATCGGCCACCCGATCGATTCGAACGATGTCGTCAGCGGCGGTCCGTTGTTCGGCCTCCGGTTCGGCATCTTCCCTACGCGCCGCGTTGGAATCGAGCTCGAGTCCGAGGTCGCGACCTCCAGCTATGCGAACCGCCTCGGCGTCGCCGCCATCATGATCAACCGGGCTCAGCTCGCCTTCCGGCTCGTCGAAGAGGGCCGGTTCGGGCTCCGCACCGTCGCGGGTGGCGACCTGCTGACCACCCTCAACGAGGCGGGCACCAGCAAGGTCGGGACGCTTGGTGGCCTGCATTACGGCGCCGCGTTCAGTATAGAGACGCGGCCCGGTGTCTCCGTGCGGGTGGAGGCGCTCCACGTGATCACGGTCGCGCAGGACGCGGGATATGCCCACTGCCTGGAGCTCCAGATCGGGGTGGTAGCGCGCCTGGGGCGTCGAGATCACTGGAAGTGAGATAGGATGCTGTCGTGAATTGCCCGGTGTGTCGACAGCGGTCGGCGGAGGTCGGCGTGTTGTGCGAGGAGTGCCGGGATGAGCTCTCGAGCCCGATCAAGATCACGCCCGAGCAGATCCAGCTTCATGCGGGCAGGCCGACCATGGCGGCGCTCGTGGATCTGTGGGGGCGCCCGCACCGTCTCGATCCTCGCACGCTGATCGGCCGTCAGGTCGATGGCCAGGGCCTCGCGATCCTCGAGCCGTCCGTCTCGCGCCACCACGCGCACGTGTTGCTCGACGGGGACGAGTGGTCGATGCGCGACCTCGGCTCCGCCAACGGCACGTTCTCCGACGATCGCCTGATCGACGCCACCACGCCCATCAAGGACCGCGACCGCGTTCGGTTCGGTCACATCGCGTTCTACTTCATCCAGGACGTCACGCAGCTGCCCGCGCCGAAGCTCGGCCGGACGATGACGGCGACGATCAAGCCGATGAGTATCCCGATGCCGATGCCGCCGGCTCCCACGTTTCCGGCCGGCGATGCGAACGACGACGAGGAGGAGCGCACCGACGTCGGCCTACCGACCATGAGGTTCCGCATGCACGAGCCCACGGGCGGCGGCGGCGGCCTCATCGAAGTGGACGGCAAGCAGGTGCAGCTCACCACCACGCAATTCGAGCTGATGGCCCTGATGATTCGTCGCATGTCCAACGAGGCACACCAGCCCGAGCTGGTGCGCGGCTTCGTGCGGAGCTCGGAGCTGATCGCGGATCTGTCCTGGGATACCCGCGAGCCGAGCGAGAACCACGTGAAGCAGCTGGTCCGGCGCGTGCGACGAGCGCTGATCAAGAGCGAGATCGGCGACTTGATCGAGTCGCGGCATCGCTTCGGGTACCGTCTCCGCGCGATTCCACGCACGGAGTAACGATCCTGTAGCTCGCCCGGGCTCAGCCGCGCTTGAGACGCTGGCCATTGGCCCGCGTCTCACCGCGGCTCTCGACGGTCGCCGCCAGCTCCTCGAGCAGCGCACGCAGCGACTTCATCTTCTTCGAGCCGAGGCGGTTCGCCCAGCGCGCTTCGGTGGCGGCGGAGACCTTCTTCACCTCGGTCGCCCACGCCTTGCCCTTCGGCCCGAGCCGCACGCGCTTGATCACGCCGTGGTCCGGATCGGGGAACCGCTCGACCATCCGCATGTCCTGCAGCTCGTCGAGCAAGTCACCCACGGTCTGCTTGGGAAGCGAGAGCAGCGAGACCAGGTCCGAGAGGCGCACGCCGCGCGTATCGTTCGGATCGATCACACCATCGCGCCCCACCCCACCGATCGCGGAGAGCACGTGGACCTGAGCCGGGCGAAGCGCGGGAAACCCGAGGCGCTCGAGCCGGCTGGAGAGCTGCGACTGGAGGTCGTGCTGCGGAACATGGAGCAGCGCGCGCAGGTCGCGGGCCGTGCTCGAGGTCCTCAGCGCACCAGTGGATCGTGTCGGTTTTGGCATGGTCACGAGCGCGACTACTTTGAGGGAGTCGCGTCATACCAAACCGAACTCGCAAACGTAAACCCCGATCTCATCCAAAGTCGCGAGTTCCATCCGGAGCGTTACGTGCACACATGTCATGCACTCCGTGGAGCGGCATCCACGGCGTGGACGTCCACGAGCCCGATCTCATCTGCGCCGCGATCGACCGGCGGCCTGGGCGCGATGCGGAACACCTTTCGCTTGATCCAGGCCGGGAGATACGTCAGGTCGTCGAACCAGGTGTAGATCACGGGAATCGCCACGAGGGTGAGCAGCAGCGACAGCGTCTGGCCACCGACGACGACGGAGGCCATCGCCTTCGAGAAGCCGGAGCCCACGCCCTTGCTCGTGACGAGCGGCAGCATGCCGGCGACGAACGCGAAGGTCGTCATCAGGATCGGGCGGAGCCGGTCGCGGCTCGCGGCGAGCACCGCTTCGGTGCGCGGCAGGCCTTGACGGCGGAGCCCGTTCGCATGATCGACCTGGAGGATCGCGTTCTTCTTGACCATCGCGAACAGCACGATCACGCCGAGCATCGAGAAGATGTTCAGCGAGCCGCCGGTGATGGCGAGCGACATGATCGCGAACGGCACCACCAGGGGGAGCGA
>JAYVLW010000957.1:0-5466 GCA_043759315.1 Myxococcales bacterium | reverse complement strand
CGGCCTCGTCGTGCTCAAGCTCGCCGACGTCGTGCGGCGACACGGGCCGGCCTACGTGCAGCGCTTTCGCGCTGGCATCTTGCCGAGCCACGTGCGCGCTCTCGACCGGATCGCTCTGTGCCGCACGCCCGCTCTGGGCGGACACCTCGCCGTCTGCACCCGCTGCAGCGAGGAACACATCCTCTTCCATTCGTGCAGGCACCGCGCCTGTCCGCAATGCGGCCACGACGCCACCACGCGATGGATTGTAGCCGCCCCGCTGAACCCGCGGAGATTTGACCGAGCTCGGCGGCAGTCGTGGGGCGGCCGAGAGAGCGACGCCCTCCGTCGCGGGGGCGAGGGAGGGCGTTGCCCACGATCAGCGCTGGACGGCTACGGTCAGCGCTTCTTCTTGCTGGGACCCTTCGGGGTGCCGGGCGGCTCACCGGCGGACTTCTGCCGCCAGGAGTCGCCGTCGATGTCGATCACGTAGCAATGCTGGGCGAAGCGGTCGACGAGGGCGGCGACACATGCGGCGCCCGGGAAGACCTGGTTCCACTGCTTGAAGGGGAGGTTGGTCGTGATGACCGTCGACCTGCGCTCGTGTCGCCTGCTGATGACGTTGTAGAGCAGATCGGCGGAGCGGTTGTCCTGGGGGATGTAGCCGATCTCGTCGAGCACGAGGACGTCGGGCACGGCGTAGCGCTTCAAGCGGCGCTCGGTGGCCGGCAGCGATTCCTGGCGAAGGAGGTCGGCGAGCATCGCGGCGAGCGTGGAGAATCCCACGGTATGCCCGCGCTCGATGGCCCTGAGCGCGAGGTTCTGCGCGAGAGTTGATTTGCCTACGCCGCTCGGGCCTCGCAAAAGGACGTTATGGCCCTTCGCGACGAAGTCGAGGTCGAGGAGAAGGTCGACCATCTCGCGGTCGAGCTTTCGCGGGAAGTCCCAGTCGAACTGGTCGAGGGGCTTGAACGGTCCGAGCGTCGCGGTCCTCGTTCGACGCGCGAGATTCCTCGCGTCGCGCTCGCGTCGCTCGAGCGCGGCGAGTTGCTCGCACGTCTCGACCGGCGATAGCCGGCTTTTCGTGGCGTGGGCGAGCAGAGCGGCGATGGCGGCACTCGGTGCGCGCAGACCGATGGCGCGCAGCAGCTCGGGGACGTCAGTCATCGTAGCCTCCGAGATCGTGCGGAAGGACGTCGCGGTCCTGGACGTGATCGGCGAGCGACATGGCGATGGGGATCGGCTGACCGCGGTGCTTTCGGAGCCGCTCGCAGGCGAGGGCGAGCGCGCCGACGTCGGCGACGCCGCGGGCGAGGACGTCGGCGACGGCCCCGGCGAGAACGGTGGCCCCGTAGAGATCGAGCAGTGAGAGCGTGCGGGCGGTGAGGCTGCCGACGTTGCGGCCGTCCTCGATCCACCGGGCGAAGAGCGTGTCGATGTCCGGGATCTCGGCGCGGAGGCGGTCGCGACCCTTGCCGTCGGCGGCGCCGCGCTTGATCGCGACGAGCGCGGCGCGATGCTCGGCCTTCTCGATCCGTTGGTTGCGGCCCCAGACGCGCTCGTGCCGCGTGATCTCGACGTCCTTGTTGAGCAGCCGGATCTCCGCGTCGTTGGCGACGAGCGTGAGGGTGCCCGTCGTCACGGCGGCGGGCAGCACCGAGTAGCGGTTGGTGTCGAAGCGGACGAAGGCTGTCTTGTCGACGGCCACCGGGATGATCTGATCGGTCGGCGGGAGCGGCGTCGGGAGCTTGAGGAGCGATGCCTTCTCGTCGGAGAAGACGCTCGCCACGGTGCGATCTGGCAGGCGGGGATGGGCGCGGCTCATCGCCTTGGTCGTCAAGAACGTCATCAGCTCCTCGTTGCCGCGCGCGAGATTCGAGATGCGCCGCGCTGCGAAGAAGCGCTCCTTGAGGTATCGGACGGCACGCTCGACGCCGCCCTTCTGCTGCGGCTTGCGGACGGCGCAGAGCCGCGGCGAGACACAGAGCGCGCCGCAGAGCGACAGGAGCAGGGGATGAAATCGAATGGCCGCGCCGTGGCGTCCGAGCACGATGGTCTTCGCGTTGTCGAAGAGAAAGGTCCGCGGCGCGCCCTCGAAGAAGCTGACCGCCCGCGAGAGCGACCGCAGGAGGGAGTACACGGTGAGGTCGATGACGAGCTCGGCCCAGACCGCGCGCGAGTAGGCGAGCACCATAACGAAGACCCAGAGAGCACGCTTGCCGCCGGGGACCGTGATGGAACCGACGTGCCCCCAGTCGACCTGAGCCTGCTCGCCGGGAAGCGTGTCGAGCGACAGGAACGCCTCTCGCATCGGCTTCGGCCGAACCGTCGCAACGTAGCGCCGCACGGCGCGCTCGCTCCCCTTGAAGCCGCGGTCCTCGATCATGTCGAAGAGGCGCGTCGAGCGCAGGTGTGGATGTCGCGCGAGATGCTCCTGGATCAATGGCTTGTACGGCTCGAGCAGGCTCTGCTGCGGCGCCCGGGCCAGGGCGTGCTTCTCCTGGAGGCCGAGCACGCGCTCCACCGCGGAGTGGTGGACGCCGAGCTCGCTGGCAATGGTGCCGACCTTCCAGTGCTCCGCGTAGTAGAGGCGACGCACCTCGACCTCACGCTCCTCGGGGATCGTCACGGCAGAACCTCCATGACCGAGACGCGGAGCAGATCGCGAAAGTCACCGGGGCCGCCCAGTCGGCGGCGACGGCGCGGGCGAAGGTCGGCCACGCCGACGTCGTAATAGAGATTGCCGGCGGGCAGGCCGAGCGCCTCGTCGCAAAGCCCCATGGCGCAGGAGGAGCCAGCTTCCTCGTCGACACAGAGCACAACGGAGAGGCGCCTCTGCCACCAGAGCGACATCGCTTCGAGCAGCGTGCTCGCCGCCCTCGGGTGCGCGAACAACGGCGACGGCAGTACGGCTCGTAGCACTTCGTGCCCTTCGTGCCTCATCAGCACGCGGGTCTGCGCCATCGAAGGCGCGATTATCACGATCGGATTCATGGGTATCCCTCACGCCGTGCGCGTCGCGCGCGTCCTCCGCGGGCGCGCCCGCACGCTCGGGCGCTGGCACCGTGGTCGAGATGGCCAACTTCGCAGCAGGGGGATCCGTCACGCGGGCACGGCGGCGCAGTCGGTAAGCCCGCTGGCGATCGCGATGATCGAGCCGACCCTCCGGGCTGACCTCGTGCCGCGTGCGTGCGGCCCTCGCGACCACCCGCCGTGCTTGGTCCCGACACGCGGGCGTGCAGTACACCTGCCCGACGTCGCAGAGCCGGCAGAGGTGGAAGAGCTGTCGACAGCGCGGACACCGGCCCTCTCGAAGTGCGTCGTCGTCGACCATCGGTCGACGCCCGCCCAACTCTTGGCCGGCAAACGCCTACCGTGCGAGCGTGCCCTCGTCGGCGTGCGTCAACCCGACACCGAGGGCTCAGGGTGGCAACCCTGGGCCCTCACACTTTTCGGCGTGCGTCGTGCTGACGGTAGCCACCCGCATCGTCCGCTCGAACTTCTCGGTGTCGAGCCTCCGTCAGATTTCCGCGGATCAGGCTGGCCGGTGACACAGCAGGCCCACACCCAGGCGCGAGCATGCGGTCGCGAGCACGTCGCCCGTATAGGTTGCGCCGTTGTCGAGGTAGAGCGCTTCGGGCCGGCGACCGATGCTCCGCATGGCCTTGACGAGGAGCGACAGCATCTCGACCTCCCGCTCCGTGGTCGTCGCCACAATCGCGACGATATAGCGGCTGTGGTCGTCGAGGATCGCGTGGATGCGCAGCGGAACGGCGCGTCCGGCGATCTTCATCGCGGGGCCGTGGCAAACGTCGGAATGCCACAGCGCATCGACGCGGTCCGCCTGCCAGCGCAGCCGCACGCGGCCGTCAGCCACACGCAACGTGCCGCGGTCGAGCCCGTGCTGGTCGTAGAGTCGGCGGACGGTCGATAGACTCACCGCGTTCTTCGCGAGGCGACCGTCGATCTCGAGCGTCCTCAGGATCAGCGCTGCGCTCGTGGTCGGATGCTCCCGGCGAATCGCGAGCAAGAGATCGCGTTGGGCATCCGTGAGCTCTTTCGCGTGACCTCTGTCCGAGCGGCGCCGAGGCGTGACGCCCGCCAGGCCCAACTTCTTGAACCGGTAGTACCAGCGCTCCAGCGTGGCCTCCGAATACGACCGAGTCGTGGTCGAGCTCGGCGGCAAATGTCGCTCACGCGACAGCGCGCGGATCGCGCCGGCGAGATCGCCGTGCGACGTGAAGGCGCGCGTGAGCAGCGGGCCGATTACCTGCGCGCGGTAGATGGCTACCGCCTCGGCGGCGTCCTTGGGCGCGAGCTGCGCGCCTTGGCTCGTGAGCAAATCCATCTCGGTCTCCCTCTCGCCGACAAATGCGTCGTGGCGTTCGAGGGAGTCGATCTCATCGGCCCACTCGCGCGGAGGAGCCGGGTGTGGTGGACGCGGCAATGGCGGGGAGCGAGCCGATATCGGCGTCAATTAGCCTTTCACGCAGAACGCACCTCCGTAGAAGGCGTCGAAGGGAACCGGGCCCGTGATCAGCGGCGCTTTCGAGGCCACGTAAACGGCGATCATCGCCGCCCGTTGGCGCATCGTGCCGGCCTCGCCGGCGACGACACCAAAGATCGCGAGCGCGCTCCGCACCCACCGCCCGAGAGACGCCCAGCGCGTCGCCGACGCCGCGCCCACCGTCCTCGCCGTGCTCGAGCGCGCGCGCACCGACGCCGCCGTAGCCCTCGTATGGGCCCAGAGAGCGAGCGCCCAGGCGATCGCCTGCAGAGAGTACCGAGAGCCGCGCCCGACGCCGCGAGGGACCACCACGAGAATCGCGTCGCACGCGCGACACCAGTACCGACGCGACAGGATCTCCGTCAGCTCCGGCTCGCCGCCAGGGGCGAGCGGCCCCTCCACCGTACGACCGCGCAGGCCGTGGCCGACGATCATCAGCGGTCGCCCGGGCTCGCGGCCTGGTGCGTCGCACGCGGCGCAGCGCGACGGCCGAGCCGAGGCGCACGAGGGCGGCGCCTTCCCCCAAAACTTGACGTCGATGTCGGAATGGACGATTCGACGAGCGCTTCGTGTTTCCGTCTCCAACGCACCGCGAAGCACGGCGGGGAACGGTGCTGATGACACCCTCCCCGCCACTCTCTTTCGCGCCGGCAACGCGCCGGTGCCTCGCCTCCGGGTCGACCTCTACGACGGCGACCTGTGGCGTCGAAGAAACCGGCCTAAGTGATGGACCTCAGCCCCGGCGCCGTCGCGATCCCATCACGTAGCGCGCGCGGAACGGGCGCTCGGTCCATCAACCAGCGCGCTCGCTAACACTTGGCCGCGAGATCGTTGCTATCGTCGGCCCCCGCCGAGGCGTCGACGGTCGCCGCGTCGTCGAGGTAGCCGCGCACCTCGTCGAGCACGGCCTTGGTGAGCCCGCGCGTCTCGAGGATCGCGCGCGCATCCTTGCTCGCTGGGTCCTTCGCCTTGCCGAGGGC
>JAYVLW010000956.1:0-4721 GCA_043759315.1 Myxococcales bacterium | reverse complement strand
TCCTGCGTGATGACGTGGCGCCCCTCGCGGAGCGTTGAACGGGCTCCTGAAGGGTCTTCGCTCGGGTCCGAGGGACCTGAGGCGCGGTGTCGCAGATACGGTGATCCGCCTGATCCCGATGTACTACGTGCGCGCGCTCGGTGGCGCGCTCTACATCTCGGGACTCCTGATCCTCGCCTACAACATGTTCAAGACCTGGCAGGCGCGGCCGGCGACGTACGCGGAGCCCGAGGTCGAGGTGCCGCCGATGATCCGCGAGGTGAAGACTGCGGCGAAGGAGGCGCGCGCGCTCGAGCGCGGCGTCGAGCCGAAGGTCCACTGGCACCGCAAGTGGGAGGGCCTGCCGGCGCTGTTCACCGTGCTCACCATCGTGGCGGTCCTCGTCGCGTCGGCGTTCGAGATCATTCCGACGTTCCTGATCGGCGACAACGTTCCGAAGATCGCCTCGGTCAAGCCGTACACGCCGCTCGAGCTGTACGGCCGGGACATCTACATCCGCGAGGGTTGCTACAACTGCCACTCGCAGATGGTCCGTCCGTTCATCGACGAGACGGTGCGCTACGGCCAGGGCGGCGTGCCCGCCGAGTACAGCAAGGCCGGCGAGTTCGTCTACGACCATCCGTTCCAGTGGGGCAGCAAGCGCACGGGGCCCGACCTCGCGCGCGAGGGTGGACGCCGGGACGAGCTGTGGCACCTGCGGCACTTCGAGGACCCGCGCG
Organism: Myxococcales bacterium; assembly: GCA_043759315.1. Classification (GTDB taxonomy): domain Bacteria; phylum Myxococcota_A; class Polyangia; order Haliangiales; family Haliangiaceae; genus JABFXX01. Next base: position 4,002 of record JAYVLW010000956.1, on the reverse strand, counting down.
TGCCGTCGCCTGGATCCGTGATGCCGAGCTACCCGCACTTCCTGTCGGACGACATTCCGTTCGACGACATCCAGTCGCGCGTCGACGCGATGGCGATGCTCGGCGTGCCGTACGGCAAGGACATCCTCGCGAACGCGGGGAGTGCGGCCGAGCGCCAGGCTGACGAGGTCGGCGCGAAGCTCGTGAAGCTCGGTGGTCCGGCCGGAATGGAGCGCAAGGAGGTCATCGCGATCATCGCGTACCTGCAGCGGCTCGGCGTCGATATTCGCCAGGCCGCTCCGAGCGGAGGTGCCAAGTGATCCGGTTGTCCGAGCTGGTTTCGGCTCTCACGCCCACCCAGTACGCCGAGCTGGCGCTGCTGCTGTTCCTCGCCGTGTTCGCCGGGGTCGCGATTCGCCACGGCGGTAAGCGGCGCGCGGCGGAGCACGCCGAAGCATCCATGTTGCCCCTCGCCGACGATGCAGGAGATGTTCGATGAGCGCGACCCAAGCTGCTCCTTCCACCGGAACCGTCCCCGTCGATGACGCTGACGAGCGCGGGTACGCGCCGCCGCTCATGGATCACGCCTACGACGGGATCCAGGAGTACGACAACCCGTTGCCCGGGTGGTGGAAGGCGATCTTCGTCGGCTCGATCGTGTTCGCGGCGATGTACGGCTTCTACTTCCACATCGCGAACTGGGGCGCGACGCCGAGCCAGCGCTACGCCGACGATCTCGCGGCCTTCAACGACAAGAAGTCGCTGCGCGATCAGGCGGAGGCCGCCAACGTCAACGAGCCGGCGCTCGCACGCAACGCCCAGGACTCGAAGCTCGTGGCGCACGGCGCCGAGGTGTTCGCGGCGAAGTGCGTCGCCTGTCATGCCGCCGACGGCCGCGGGCAGATCGGTCCGAACCTGACCGACTCGTTCCAGCTCCACGGTCAGGCGCGCATGGACATCTTCCACACCGTTCACGATGGCGTGAGTGGGACAGCGATGATCGCGTGGGGCGAGCAGCTCTCCGCGGCGGACATCCTCGACGTCGTCGCGTACGTGACCACGCTGCGCGGGCAGAACCTCGAAGGAGGGAAGGCGCCACAGGGCGAGCGCGTCGGCGCCTTCGAGCCATGACACCACCGGTCAAAGAGCACCGCGTCCTCTCGACGCTGAACCAGGACGGGACCCGGCACTGGCTTCGCCCGCGGCTTGCCAACGGGCGGTTTCTGCGCTGGCGCCGGATCGTCGGCTTCGCGCTGATCGCGCTGTTCGTCTTCCTGCCTCGGATCCGGATCGGCGGCCGGCCGGCGTTGTTGATCGATCTCTCCGAGCGCGAGCTGGACGTGTTCGGGTTGGTGTTCCGCCCGTCCGACGGCGTGGTGCTGATGCTCCTCGGCTTGACCATCGTCCTCGCGGTGTTCCTGGTCACCGCGCTGTTCGGGCGCGTGTGGTGCGGCTGGGGCTGCCCGCAGAGCGTGTATCTCGAGCAGGTGTTCCGTCCGATCGAGCGCTGGCTCGAAGGCAGTGCGGCGCAACAGGCGAAGCTGCCGCGACTTCACTGGCGTCGGGTCGCGAAGTGGACGATCTACGCGGCGCTCTCGTTCGCGCTCTCGAACGTGTTCCTCGCCTACTTCGTCGGAACGGATCGGCTCGAGCACTGGGTGTTCGGTTCGCCGCTCGATCACCTCGGTGGCTTCACGATCGTCATGGGCGTCGCCGCGCTCATGCTGTTCAACTTCGCCTACTTCCGCGAGCAGACGTGCATCGTCGCGTGCCCCTACGGGCGGTTGCAGACCGTCCTTCTCGACAAGCAGTCGCTGATCGTCGGCTACGACGCGAAGCGTGGCGAACCGCGTGGCAAGCCGAAGAAGAAGCTCCCCGTGATCGAACAGCGCGGAAGCTGCGTCGACTGCGGCGCGTGCGTCGACGTCTGCCCGACCGGGATCGACATTCGCGAGGGTCTGCAGATGGAGTGTATCGGGTGCGCGCAGTGTATCGACGCGTGCGACACCGTGATGGACAAGCTCGGGCAGCCGAGGCACTTGATCGGCTACACGTCGCAGGACCGGCTCGCCGGCAAGCCGGGCAAGCTGCTCCGCGCGCGGACGATCATCTATCCGGCGCTGCTCGCGTTGGTGGCGGGCCTGTTCGTGTGGAGCGTCGGGACCAAGTCGGTCGCCGACGTGTTCGTCGAGCGGATGACCGGCCCGAGCTTCGTCGACCTGCCCGACGGCAGGGTCGCGGCGCGCGTCCAGCTCAAGATCGAGAACGCGAGCGATGAAGCGCGCGGCTACACGATCTCGCTCGTCGATGCGCCGGATGCGGAGCTCCGGTCCGCGCAGGCGAGCTGGCGGGTCAAGCCCCGCCACTCGATCGACGTCCCGTTGTTCGTGGACGTCCAGCCGGGCACCTTCACCGGTGGCAAGCGTCAGGTGTACCTGCGGATCAACGACAGCGAGGGCTTCGAGAAGATCGTCGCGGTGACGCTCCTCGGCCCCGAACGGAGCAAGCCGTGAAACCACAGACCCGCTGGATCGTCGCGATCCTCGCCCTGCTCGGCGGCAACCTGGTCGCGATGGTCATCCTCGCGACGGTGGCCAACGTCGGTCACTCCGAGGTCATCCCTGACTACTACGAGCAGTCCACGCACTACGACGAGACGATGCACGATGCTGCCGCGAGCCGCGCGCTCGGCTGGCGCGTCGATGCGACGCTCTCGGGCGGGGCACTCGAGGTCACCGTCCGCGACGCCGCGGGTGCTCCGATCTCCGGCGCGCAGGTCCGAGCGACCGGATATCCCCGGGCGCGCGCGCACGCGCGGATCGACGTGGCGCTCACGGGGGCGGCGGCGGGGAGCTATCGCGGGACCGCGGACCGGACCCTCGGCCTGCACGACCTCGCGATCACCGTCGAGCGCGATGGCAAGAAGTTCGCGCAGCGAATCGTCGTCGAGGCGATGTGAGCGCCCTCGCTGCCACCGTGCTCGTGTCGAGCCTCGCGGGCAGCCTGCACTGCGTCGCGATGTGCGGGCCGCTCGTGGGCATGCACGGCGGAGCTCGGTCGCTGCGGCTCGCGCTCGTGCACGCGCTCGGACGCCTCGTCACCTATGTCACGCTCGGCGCTCTCGCGGGTCTCGTCGGCGGCGCCGTCGATCTCGCCGGTGACCTCGTCTCCGTCCAGCACGTCGCCACCATCGTCGCGGGCGCGGTGATCGTCGGCTGGGGCGTCTACTCGATCGCGGTAGCGCGCGGCTGGCTGCGCGCCCGGACCCACGGTGGTGCGCTGTTCCAGCACGGGCTCGTCCAGCTTCGCGGTCGCCGGGCGGTGACGCGCGCGGCCCTGATCGGCGTGCTGACGGGGCTCATCCCGTGCGGATGGTTGTGGGCCTTCGTCGTCACCGCGGCGGGCACCGGGCACGCCGCGACCGGCGCGCTCGTCATGGCGGCGTTCTGGCTCGGCACCGTGCCGGCGATGACCGGCGTGCTCGCCGTTGCCGGTCCGCTGATCGCACGGCTGCGCGCACGGATCCCCGTGATCACCGCGTGCGTGCTGATCGCCCTCGGCCTCGTGACCCTGGCGTCGCGGTGGCAGGACGCTGGTCCTTCCGGTGCGACGGCTCCCCACTGCCACGGCCCCGACAACGGGGCGATGCCGTGACGCCTGCTCCGCGGCCGGCCCACGAACCCGCGACGTGCGCGCACTGCGGCCTACCGGTGCCCGCCGGTCGCGAGTCGTACTGTTGCAGCGGCTGCGAGGTGGTGGCCCGCGCGATCGCGGACAACGGGCTCGAGCAGTTCTACGCGCTGCGAGAGCGCCCGGCGCCCGCCATCTCGACGGGGCGCGCATACAGCGAGCTCGACGATCCGGCGTTCCAGCGCGTTCACGTCGATCTGGTTGCCGATGGCATGGCCCACGCCGCGCTCTACCTCGAGGACCTTCGCTGTACCGCGTGCCTGTGGCTCGTCGAGAGCGCACCGCACTGCGTGCCGGGCACCGTGGATGTACGGGTCGATCTCGGTCGGAGCC
>JAYVLW010000955.1:0-11785 GCA_043759315.1 Myxococcales bacterium | reverse complement strand
CCGTGGTTCTGGGAGGTGATCTCGACCTTCCCGGTCGCCTTGTCGAGCACCGGATGGTTACCGCCGTGGTGGCCGAACGGCAGCTTCGAGGTCTTCGCGCCGAGCGCCAGACCGAGGATCTGGTGACCGAGGCAGATGCCGAACACGGGCTTCCCGCTCGCGCACAGCTCCTTGGTCGCGGCGATGCCGTAGGACACCGTCGCCGGATCACCGGGGCCATTGGACAGGAAGAACCCGTCCGCGCCGAGCGCGAGCGCGTCGCGGCCGGGCGTGGTCGCGGGCACGACGGTCACGCGGCAGCCGATGTCGCGGAGCTGGCGAAGGATGTTCTCCTTGATCCCGAAGTCGTACGCGACGACGTGGAACCTGATCGGAGGCGTGGGCACGGCACGACCATCGTCGATCGCGCGCCACGTGGGCTCGGTCCACTCGTAGCGCGCAGGCGTGGTGACCCGGGGGACGAGGTCGAGGCCGTCCATCTTCGGCGCCGCGCGCACGCGCGCGAGCACCGCTTCGATCTCCGCGACGTGCGGCGTGACCGCGCCGTTCATCGCCCCCTGATCGCGCAGCACGCGGGTCAGCGCGCGCGTATCGATGCCATCGATCCCGGGCACCCCGCTCTTCTCGAGCCAGTGCGGCAGGGTGCCCTCGGAGCGCCAGCTCGCCGGGATCGGCGACAGCTCGCGGATCGCGAACCCCGCGGTGACGACCTTCCGCCCTTCCCTGTCGGCATCGTTGACTCCGACGTTGCCGATCTGGGTCGCCGTCATCACCACGATCTGCCCGCAGTACGACGGGTCGGAGATGATCTCCTGGTACCCCGTGATCGACGTATTGAACACGACCTCACCGATCGACTCGACGCGCGCGCCGAAACCCTCGCCCTTGAACACGCGCCCGTTCTCGAGCACGAGGGCGACCGGCCAGCGCGCCGTGGTCACGACAGTCTCCGATCGAGGTCGAACACGGCGCGGCCCTCGAGCAGCGTCAGCACGGCGCGCCCGGCGAGCGTCTGCCCGAGGAACGGCGTGTTCTTGCTCTTGCTCGCGAGCCCCTCGGAGCTGATCGTCACCGGGCGCTCGGGGTCGATGACGGTGATGTCGGCGACGGCGCCCACCGCGAGGGTGCCACCCGAGAGCCCGAACGCCCGCGCCGGCGCGCTGGTCAGCGCGGCGATCGCACGCTTCTCGTCGAGCGTCCCCATCCGGACGAAGTCGAGGATCAGCGGCAGCGCGGTCTCGAGCCCGAGCATGCCCGGAGCCGCGCATTCGAACTCCACGTCCTTCTCGACCGGGGAGTGCGGCGCGTGATCGGTGGCGATGCAGTCGATGGTGCCGTCGGCGAGCGCCTCGAGAAGCGCCTCCTGATCGGCCGCGGTGCGCAGCGGTGGCATCACCTTGGTGCGCGTGTCGTAGTGGCTGCACGCCTCGTCGGTGAGCGCGAGGTGGTGCGGCGTGACCTCGCACGTGACGTTGAGCCCACGGCGCTTCGCATCGCGGACCAGCGCCACGGTCCGCGCCGTCGAGACGTGCGCGACGTGGTACCGCGCGCCCGTCCACTCGACGATCTCGAGATCACGAGCGACCATCGCACTCTCGGCGCACGCCGGCTGGCCCTTGATGCCGATCCGCGTCGACACGACCCCCTCGTTCATCGCCCCGCCCTCGCTGAGGTCGAGGTCCTCTGCGTGCTGGACGACCGGGAGGTCGAACGTGCGCGCGTACTCGAACGCACGGCGCATCAGCCCCGAATTCATCACCGGGCGACCGTCGTCGGAGATGGCGACGATCCCGCCCTCCTTCATGTCCGCGATGTCCGCGAGGATCTTGCCCTCGAGCCCCTGCGTGATCGCGCCGATCGGCTTGACCCGCACGGCCCCGATCTCCTTCGCGCGGCGCACGATCAACTCCGTCACCGTGCGCTGGTCGTTGACCGGCTTGGTGTTCGGCATGCAGCAGATCGTGGTGAACCCACCGGCGGCGGCAGCGCGGGTCCCCGTCTCGATGTCTTCCTTGTATTCCTGCCCGGGTTCGCGGAGATGGACGTGCAGGTCGATCAGACCCGGCACGATCCACAGGTCCTTGACGTCGATGATGCGGCCACCGACCAGGCCTCGCCCGATCTCGACGATCCGCCCTCCGGAGATCCGGATGTCGGCTGCCTGGTCGCCCAGGCCACTGAATACCCGGCCGCCGCGTAAGACCAGATCCCCGGGATCCATCGCGCCGGGTCTTACCACACTCGAAGCCGCCCGCAGAGCCCCCCGGCGTCAGCCGATCTCCGACAGCTGCCGGAGATCCGGAGCGGTCACCAGCCGCAGATCGGCGCTATGGACTGGTTCACCGCGTCCACGCCCTGCTGGCAGCCGCTCGCCATCGCGTCTTTCGCCTCCTGGGGCATCGACGGCAGGTTCGACCAGCCGGACCTCATCGCATCGAGAGCCTGCTTCATGGCGTCCCGGGAGGCCTGGGGGAGCTTGTCGCACGTCATGACCTTCGCGATGATCTGTTCGTACTGCTGGCAGGCGTAGGGGAGCTCCGAGGTCGGGGCGAACGGGTCCAGATCGTCGAAGTTCTCCGGCGCGTCGACCGCCGCATCCGGGGAGATCTTCGGCGGGCGCTGCACGAATGCCTTCATCTCGGCCTCGACGGCGCGCCGCTGGTGGTCCTCGAGCTGTCCGATGCATCGCTGCATCTCGTTGTCGCTGGTAACGCGCGCGAGGCAGCTCGTCACCGATGACGCCCAGCGGTCGATCTCGCACCGATGCTGCGTGATCTCCCGGATCGCATCCGCGGCACCGTCACCGTAGCGACTGATCAGATAGTCGGCGGCCGCGGTGACGGCATGATCGACCGAGTCGTGACACGCGCGCGCGTCGATCTGCGCCTGCTGCTCCTCGCCGAACTTCGTCAGCCGATCGCGGCTCTCGAGCTCGTCGTTCGTGGGACCGCGCGACGTGATCATCAGCGCGACGAACGTCCCGGCGATCACCGCCGCGGCGAGCGCGAGGAGCCCCTTTGCCGGAAGGCGAGCGAGCACGAACCGACTATGACACGAGCAGCCGGCGGACCGCGCTGACCAGCTCGGCGCGAGGCACGTCGAGCTCTTTGATCGCCGCGCCCTCCCGGAGATCCTTGAGCTTGACGACGCCGGCGTCGTGCTCGCGCGACCCGACCAGGATCGCGACCGGGACCTTTGCACGGTCGGCATACTTGAGCTGCTTGCCCAGCTTGTCGTCGCCCGCGTAGACCTCGACGTTCATTCCCGCGGTCCGCAGCTCGGTGGCGATCGCCGCATACGAGGGCGCCAGCGGCGCTTCGACGGAGAGCACCAGCACCTGGGCGATGCTCGTGGCCTCGGCGCCGATCACCTTCATCTCGAGGAGCTGCGAGAACAGCCGCGTCGCGCCGATCGAGATCCCCACGCCGGGGAGCTTGGACTTCGTGTAGTGCCCGGCGAGGTTCTCGTAGCGGCCGCCCGAGCAGATGCTGCCGAGGCGCGGGTGCGCGTCGAGGAACGTCTCGTAGACCGTCCCGGTGTAGTAGTCGAGGCCGCGCGCGATCGAGAGATCGAGCTTCAGCTGCGCCGCGGGAACGCCCAGCGCGATCGTGCCCTCGTAGACCCTTCGCAACTCGGCGAGGCCTTCGGCGACCGTGGGGTTCTCCGCGTACGCCTGCAGCGCGTCGAGCGTGCCGGTGCCCCCGTCGGTGCCGCGCATCAGCGCGACGAGCTTCGCGCCTGCATCGCCACGCTCCGGGGCGATCTTCGCGATCAGCTCGGCGACCTCCGCATCGGGCGTCTTGCCCAGGCGGTCCACCTCGTGGAGCACCGCGGTGTGCTGGTCCGCCGACCAGCCGAACGCGTCGAGCAGGCCGCGCAGCAGCTTGCGGTTGTTGATCCGGATCGTGAACGCTCCGAACGCGAGCTCGGTGAAGATGCCGTAGATGATCGCCGGGAGCTCGGCGTCGTACGCGAGCGGCAGTGAGTCCTTGCCGATGACGTCGATGTCGCACTGGTAGAACTCGCGATAGCGGCCCTTCTGTGCGCGCTCGCCGCGATAGACCCGCTGGATCTGGTAGCGCCGGAACGGGAAGTTCAGGTGGTGCTCGTGCTCGGCCACGTAGCGCGCGAGCGGCACGGTGAGGTCGAAGCGGAGGGCGAGCTCCGGCGCCTTGCCCTCCTTGATCGCGCCGGTCGACTGGACGAAGTAGACCTGCTTCTCGGTCTCACCACCGGTCTTTGTCAGCAGCACGTCCGCCACCTCGAACGCGGGCGTCTCGACCGGCAAGAAGCCGAAGCGCTCGAAGCCGCGACGGACCGTGTCCAGCATCCGCTGGAATGCGATCTGCTGCGGCGGCAGGAGCTCGAGAACGCCCGGTGGCGTGCGGGGCTGGATCGGCATCGGGCGCCGGTTCTATCACGCGCCGGCCGACGAGGGAGGCTCGCTCTTGACCACGCGAGCGCCGAGCCGCGCGACGAGCATCGCGAATGCGCCGGCGACCTCGGGCGGATCGCGGCCTTCGAGCGTGACCAGCACCTTGAAGTCCTTCTCGGAGAACCGCGGGTAGCTCCCGATCTTCACCCTCGGGTGGGTCGCGACCACGGCATCGAGGTCGTTCGCGATCGCGCCCTCGTCGGCCTCGATGTACACGCGCGCGATCGTCGCGGCCTCGGTGCGGAACCTGTCGCGGATGTCGACGAACTTCCGGCGAAACAGCGCCGGCACGCCCGGCAGGATGTAGACGTTGTTCATGCACACCACCGGCCACACGGAGTCCTTGCCGTAGACCAGCTCGGCCCCCCGCGGCACGTCGGCGAGCCGCAGGTTTGGCTCGGAGAGGTTTGCGCCCCAGTAGGCGCGCACGCGGTCCTCGAGCTCGGGCTGACGGACGATCGTCGTACCGAACGCCCGGGCGATCGCGACCATCGTGACGTCGTCGTGCGTGGGCCCGACGCCGCCGGAGGTGAACACGTGATCGAACCGGGCCGAGAGCTCGACGACGGTCGCCGCGATATCCTCGAGGTCATCCGGGATCACGACGATCCGCTTGAGCTCGACGCCCAGTGCGCGGAGCTCGCCGATCAGGAACGCCGCGTTCTCTTCGACGAACTTTCCGCTGAGGATCTCGTCCCCGATGATCGCGATGCCAGCGGTCGGCATCAGCGCCGGAGGGTGCGCACCACGACCAGCGCGGCGGCGAGCAAGAGACCGATGCCCCCGAAGCCGATCCACAACAGGGATCCGCCACCCTCGCGGGAGGCGCTCGACGCGGCGGGCGCCGGGGCCATGACCGGGGCCGGGCCACCGGCGCCACTGGCGACGAGGATCGGCGCGGCCTCGCGCGGATCCGGGCCATCGGTCCAGGTCGTGGTCTCGATCGTCGTTCCATCGACCCGGATGCCGGAGATCTCGACGCGCGTGCCGGTCAGGGTCACGCGCAGGTAGTGGTAGACGCGCTCGTATTTCTTCACCGCCTGTCCGTCGAGGGCCTCGGGTCGCGGGCGCCGCGCGTACAGCGGTGCACCGCCGCCGCCCGAGACGAAGTAGCGGATGCCATTGTGCTCCGCGCGCTCGTAGACGTGGTCGTGGCCGGAGAACACCGCCGTGACGTTGTACTTCTCGAACAGCGGCGTCCATCGCTCGCGCAGATCGCGATTTCCGCCGTGCAGCGAGATCGAGAACGGCGGGTGGTGCATGACGCAGAACACGTGATGGATCGCCGGGTCCTGGCGCGCGGCGATCAGCTCGCGCTCGATCCACGCGGTCTGATCGGTGAGGGCGAAGCTGTACTCGTTGGAATCGAGGACGAGGAACCGTGAGGTGGCGTAGGTGAACGCGTAGTAGCGCTCGGTCTCGCCGCCGTTCTCGGGAACCGAGAAGTACGAGCGGTAGGTATCCGCGGTGCGTCCCCTGCCCTGGCGATCGTGATTTCCGAGCGCCGGGAAGTACACGTTGTCCCGCATCATCGGATTCTCGACCTCGAAGAACTGCTGCCACTGATCCTGGCGGTGTCCCTCGTCGACCATGTCGCCGGTGCCGAGCACGAAGTCCGGGACCTCCTGCGACATCCGCTCGATCACGCGGCGGTGTGCATCCGTGCCGTACCGCGTATCCCCGAACACGGTGAACGTGATCGGAACGTCGGCGCCGATCTCCGGCGCTGTCGCGAACTCGCCGGTCCACGTGCCGCCGCCCGCCTCGACCTTGTACCGGTACCGCGATGCGGGCTGGAGGTTGGTCAGCGTCGCCTCCGCGATCCGCGCCGCCTCCACGTCCTGCGTGCGCGCGCCGCCCGGGCCTTCGATCGAGAGCTTGGCGGGCATCGGGCTCTCGAGCTGCCACATCACCGTGATCGATCGCGGCGCGAGGTCCTGAAGGTATGGACCCTTCAGCATGGTCGGATCGGCCACCGCCGCGCTCGGAAGCGCCAGCGCGATAGCCACCGCGCACGCGGGCAACGACCTCACGCTACGAGGATACGAGGCCGATGGGTTAGCCCGCAAGATCCCTGCCGTCAGGAGCGGTAGCGCAGCGCGGCGAGCGTCCCCACCAGATCCCGCGCCGACTCCCGCGTGTATCCCTTGGCGATCAGGGTCACCAGCGCGGCCTGGGCGCGCGTGCGCGGCTCCACGGCGAGGCTGGACTCGTTTCCCGACAGCAGCATCACCAGATCCGTGATCCCCTTCGCGATCGTCTTCTTGTGCTTCTCGAAGTAAGCGTCGCGCAGCTTACGCATCAGGTCTACGAAGATGTCCGACATCACGGGCTTTTGACCCTTGTGGTCGAGCGACCAGGCGCCGATCTTGGCGATCAGACCTTGCCGGAAGTCCTCGGGCTTGCCCGTGATCTCCAGCGTGCGCTCGACCTCTTTCATCATCCCCTCGTCGGGATCGTCCATCCGCCCGGTCTGGGGGTTGCGGACCTTCTCCTTCTTGATCGCGTTCATCGCGTGCGTCACGTAGCGCTCGAACACGCGCGCGTACTCGGACTCCTCGACGAGCCCGACGGCCGCGCGGACCTCGTCGTCGATGCGGTCGAACAACCGGCCGCGCGCCACGTCGGCGAGCTTCCTGTGATCGTGGTACCCGCTCGGCTGCACGTCCTGGCGCAGGAACTCGTACAGGCTGGTCTGCTTGCACAGCTCCTGGATCTCGTCGAGCACGACCAGCGGCGACACGTAGTCGTAGCGAGTGGACCCTGCCGCCGCGAGCAGCACGGTCTGCATCTCGCGCGGCGACGCGCCGACGCGCCCTTCGTAGATCGGGTAGGTGTCCGACTCGTGCCATAGCTCCTTGATCTGCGCGGCGAGCTCCCGCGCGCGATCGGGGGCGATGTCGACCGGCACCCGCCCCGTCGAGTACAGCTCCACCTTGTCGAGCGGCGTCAGCTTCCCGATGACCTCTGCGAGCGTGGACGGGAACCGCTCGATCTGGGGCTTGCGCATGCGCGACAGCACCGCCCACAGCGCCGCCACGTACGCGGTATGTGGCGCGATGTGGCGCTGTCCCGCGGCCTCCCGCAAGCGCGCCTCGTACAGCGCTTCCTCGTGCCGGACGTCGAGGATGAACGGTACGCGCACCAGCTCGATGCGACCCTTGAAGCTCTGGAAGTCCGGGATCTCCCGGAACGCTGCGAGGTGGATATCGTTCGACGAGCCGATGAACGCGAGGTCGAGGAACAGGGTCGCGCTCGTCATCGACAGCGCGGCGCGCTCGACCGTGGTGAGCAGATACTTGTAGTGCTCGAGTGGGCGCTTCAGCAGATCATCGAACTCGATGATGCCGCGGTTCGCGCCGACGACCTCGCCGCCGAACTCGTGCAACGAGACCGACTGCAGCGACGGCGGCAGCGCGCTGAGCGTGCGATCGGCTGTGACCTGGCGCTCGGTGGCATCGACCGAGAGCTGCGGCTCGACAGTGACCCAGCCCGTACGGTAGCGGTGCGAGATCTCGAACCGCTCGATCCGGATGTGACGGAGGACCTGGATGAAGTCCCCCATGTAGCTCGCGAGGAGCGCGTCGTAGATCGCGCGGTTCTTCGGCGAGAGCGAGCCCTGACGCAGGTAGTCGCTGACGTTGAACTCCTTCGACTTGATCGAAGGTCCGACGAGCTGATCGATCAGCTTCTGCCGATCCTCGAACGGCACGAGCAGGAGGGGATGATCGCGGAGCTCGTCGCCCAGGCGCGCATCGACCTGGTCGTCGGGGAGATACGCGAACGAATCGAGCGCGTCGTGCGCCGACGCGCCGATGCCGCCGAAGCCGATGCCGCCCTTCGTGCTCTTCGTCGAGGGAAAGATCCAGGAGAACCGATACAGCGCGCCCTCGTCGAGCGTGGAGTAGTGCTCGAGGCCGCGACCCATGCACCGGATGAACGTGGACTTCGCGGAGCCGTTCGGCCCGTGCAAGAGGATCAGCTTGTTCGGGCGGCCGTCCTGCACGAACGACCGCATCACCTTGTAAACGGCGTTCTGGACGTGCTCCTGGCCGAACAGCCGGTCCTCGCCGTTTGCCCACGGCGCGTCGAACATGTGAAACCGTCGGACCTCGCCCCACGGGTACTTCACCTGCGAGCTGCCGAAGTGGTCGAACGCGTCGACGATGTACTGGGCCGCCGAGCGCAACTGCCGTGTGGGCTCGGAGACGACGAGGTCGAGATACTCCGCGAAGGACATCACGCGACGGTTGCGCGTGAAGTCGTCGCGCACGCTATCGCCGAGGCCGCGGAGCAGATCCTTCACGACCGGGGCTGGTTCCGTGTCCGCCATCGCGTCGACGGTATCACCGGGACGCGAGGCGTTCACTGCGCGGCGACTTGGATCGCGATCGTCTCCTTCTTCGGGCGACAGGAGTCCTTGTCGCAGACGGCGAACTTGAACGTGCCGTTGATCGTGTAGCTGCCGCTCTTCGCGGCGGTCAGCTTGATACCGAGCTCGAGTGACTGCTCCTCGAACACATCGGCGTCGCCCTTGGCCTTGTCCGAGCCGCCGGCCTTGAACTCGGCCTTCGCGAGCGTGACGCCGGCGGGCGCCTCGAGCGTGAGCTTGGTCGGGAACTCCGTGTTGACGTGATAGCCGGTGGCGGGCGTCACCGTGATCCTGGCGATCGCCTCGGCTCCGGCCTTCGCATCGGCAGGCGAGGTGATCGCGAGCTTGCCCTCATCGGGGCCGAGCTTCTGCGGATCGGTGCCCGCGGTCTGTGCGCCCTCGGGGCCGCCGCGGCTCTTCCCCATCCCTGGCGGCGGAACGTCGCTACCCGGGACCTTCACCACATCGGCCTTCGGGGAGTCGCCAGCGCCGTTGTCCTTCGGGGCGGACTTCGTGCAGCTGGCAAGGAACAGGGCGGACAGGAGCAACACGCGCGACATCGTCCGATGATAGCGGATTCCCCACAGATCGCACGCGGGTAGGACATGTACCCCTTACTCGATCTCGTCGTCGCAGAGTACGCTGGAGGAGCCGGTGAGAAGGGCTCAACAGCTCGGCCGTTACCATTTGCTCGATCGCATCGCGTTCGGTGGCATGGCCGAGATCTATCGCGCGAAGACCTTCGACGCGAACGGCACCCCCCACCTCGTCGCGGTCAAGCGCGTCCTCGCGCACCTCGCCGAGGACGACGACTTCATCCAGATGCTCGTCGATGAGGCGAAGATCGCCTCGGTCCTGCGCCACGGCAACATCGCGCGCGTCTACGAGTTCGCTCGCGCCCACGGCGAGTACTTCATCGCGATGGAGCACGTCGATGGCAAGGACATGCGCACCGTGCTCGAGCGCTGCCGCACGAAGAAGAAGCCGATTCCGCCCGAGCACGCCGCGTACATCGCCGCGGAGGTCGGATCGGCGCTGCACGCCGCGCACTCCGCGGTCGACTCGCGCGGCCGGCCGCTGCGGATCATCCACCGCGACGTCTCGCCTTCGAACATCATCTGCAGCTACGCCGGCGAGGTGAAGCTGTGTGACTTCGGCATCGCGAAGGCGACGCTGTCGAAGGTCCACACGAAGACCGGCGTCATCAAGGGCAAGGTCAAGTACATGAGCCCCGAGCAGGCGCTCGGACGCAAGCTCGACCACCGCAGCGACGTGTTCTCGCTCGGCTCGTGCCTGTACGAGATGCTGACCCGCATCCCGCCGTTCACCGCGACGAACGAGATGGACCTGCTGATCAAGGTCCGCGACGCGAAGTACCGGCCCGTGGGTGAGCTCACGCCAGGCATCCCGAACGAGCTCGAGCAGATCACCGATCGCTGCCTGACGCGCTCGCGCGCGAATCGCTACCAGACGGCGGCGGAGGCTGAAGGCGACCTCCGCGTGTTCCTGCGCAAGTTCATGCCGAACTACTCGCGCAGCCACCTCGGCCGGTTCATCCGCAAGATGTTCGCGACCGAGATCGAGCGCGAGCTGCGCATGCTCGAAGAGTACGTGATGACCGACGAGGTAAGCGATGACGTCGGCGAGTCGCTGATGCTACGGGACGAGAACTTCGAGCCGCCCGAGGTGCCGTTCCAGCCGAAGCCGACCTCCGTGTCGATCATCGCGGCGCGCGAGGCGAACTCCCGCACGGGAGACAGCCAGCACGATGACTTCTCGGGCGACTCCAACTTCACGACGATGCCGAAGATGGATCGCCACGAGGACATCCATCAGCAGAACACCCTGATCCTCGACACCGGCCGCGGCCGCAACGTTCCGGCGCGCAAGCCCCCGCCGCCCCCGCCGCGCGGTACCGGGCGCCAGCCGCAGGCACAGCCGATCTTCGATGACGATCTGCACTCCGCTCCCACGATGATCATCGACATCGGAAGGATCCGCGGTCGCAGCCGTTAGACGCGCGCGTGGGTCGCTCGCTCTTCGTCCTCACTCCCCGAGCTCGGTGCGCTGCGCGACGACGCGCACCGCACCTCGCGGTTCGAGCACCCCACGCAACAAGGTCTGTGGCCGTATCACCATGACGTGCTGGTACGAATCCTCCCCGTGTCGCGAAGGCGCGGCGCTCACGGGTCTGGGCTTTTGGTCCACTCGCTCAGATCGCGTTTCCTCGACACGAGCGCGTCATGACCGACGTATCACCCACCCGGAGTGCTGGCACCACCGTGGGTGCAATCCATTCGCTCGGTCCCGGCCCCCAGACCCGCACGCGCCGCGCGACGAGAGCATGGAGTCCGGCGACATCAGCACAACCTGACCGAGCCAGAACCACCCACGTCGGGCGGATCGCATTGTTGCAACCGCAACCGCAAGCGCAACCGCAGCTGCATCGGTATCTCGGTGTCGGCCTGTTGTCGGCCCCGGTTCGGAATCGGAATCGGAATCGGGGGCGGAATCGGGGTCGGCATCGGAATCGGAATCGGGGTCGGCATCGGAATCGGCGTCGGGCTCTCCATCGGCGTCGGCCTCGGCATCGTCAGCGGCGTCGGACTCGGATTCGGTCGGTGACGCAAGGCGCAAACATGCGGCGCGGCGCTGGGGGCCACGCGGCCCCGAGGGTTCACCTGGTGGAGAGCCGGTAGGTCATCGCGCGGACCCGGTCCGCGAGCTCGAGCGCCTCGGCGACCAGTGCGGGCTCGACGTACTCGAGCGCGACGGCCTGGTCGAGCTCCATGGTGACCTCGGCGGCGCTGCCGAGTGCGATGCCGACGCCATGCAGAACGCGATGCCGATGCCGATGCCGATGCCGAACCCGATGCCGATGCCGAACCCGAACCCGATGCCGATGCCGATGCCGATGCCGAACCCGATGCCGAACCGAACCCGAACCCGAACCCGAACCCGATGCCGAACCCGAACCC